>CAMHBN010000053.1 GCA_946183385.1 uncultured Ruminococcus sp. | reverse complement strand
GCTCGCTGATATTGCCGGTGTCAACGTTCTCTGCGGTGACTTTTTGTCCCCGGATATTGCCGTCGTCTGCGGCATTTCCCGCCGACCCGCAGAGCATGACTCCTGCATTTGCGGCGGCTCTGATAGAGTCCGCATAGGCGAGGGTGTCGTAGTATTCGTACACGCGTCCGAAGCTCATATTGATAACGTCTGCTTTGAGCTTTACCGCGTCCTCGATAGCTGCTGCGATGGACTCGTCGGAGACGGTGAATGTGCCGTAATTGTCACCGTAATAGCTGCCGTAGACCTTCATCATAAGGAGCTGGGCATCGGGTGCGACGCCTGATATCTCCTTGCCTTCATTGGTGGTGATGCGGTTGCCCGCAGCGATACCGCTGACGTGTGTGCCGTGGTAATGTGCGGGAGCAGCGAGCACGTAAGGCGTATTGTCACTGTAGTCGTAAGCGAAGGGTATCTTGTTGCTGATATAGACCTTGTCCGCATCGAGCTCGGTCGAGAATCCGTACTTGCTGTTTATCTCGGCGATCCTTTTGCTTCCTATCTTTGTCTCCTTGCCCCTCATCGGAGCGAACATATCGTGGGTGACGTCAAATTCCGTATCTATTATGGCTATGACCTCGCCCTCGCCCGTGTTGCCCGTGTTGTTGCAGAAGTCGGTGATGCCGCCGAGCTCCTTAGCCGTTGCGAGCTGAGGCTCCGAGATTATGTCGGTATGTACTGCCGATACGCTCTCGACGAGCGGGTCGTCCTCAATCTCGCTGATGATAGTCTCGGGCACAGTGCAGGTGAAGCCGTTAGCTGTGAGAGTGAAGCGGCGCTTTATCTCAAGGGCGGGATAGAGCTTGCGGATATGCTTCTCCGCCTTGTCCTGAGCGGCACGGAGCTTTTCCTCGGCGGACTGAGCAGCGTCGGTGTCGATGTAGTCCGCTCCCTGACCGCTCGCCTCGGGAGTCGCGAGAACAGCGTCACCGTTCAGTTTTACTATGACCTCGACGAGCTCGCTGTCGTCATAGCTGACAGCGGGCGGGACGAGTTCCTCTTCGATAGCCTGTACCGAGCCTGCACACAGCGAGCAGGAAAGCAGAGTTGCTGCAAAAGCTGAGATAAGTCTTTGAGTGATGTTGTGATCCAATTTTGACCCCCCAATTTGTCGAATATGATATACACCTATTATACCACGCAGCACCGTAAATAGCAATAAAAAAATAAGGGACACTCTTGCGAGTGTCCCTTGGGAGAGGTTAAGATTTACTGACCTTCATGGAAGAAGTAAGGAAGAGCATCGTAGATGTACCATCTTACATAGCCCCACCAGTGGGTCTTCTTTACACCGTCGTTACTGCTTGCAACGAGGAAGTAGAGATTGCCCTTGGAGAAGTCGGATGTGTAGGTGAAGCGCTTGGTGTCATTCTGAAGGGTAGGCATAAGGTTCTTCATGTTGTTGTAAGCGATATCCTGATCGCCCGTAGCCGCAAGGACGAAGTAGTCTCTCTGCGTCAGTCCCGACTTGTCGATAGCGTTCTGGATACCCTGAGCGCCGAGCCAGCAGTGACCCGACAGAGGCATATAGTATGCCATGATATCGAGGTTGTTGATGAGGTTGTTCCATGTTGAACCGCCGCCCATCGAGAAGCCGCCGTAAGCGCGGTGGAATCTTGAAGCCTTGAGGCTGTCAAGTGAGGTGTCCTTGTTAGCATAAGTGGAGTACTTCTTCTCAACGAAGGGGATGATGCTCTGACGCATCTCGTTCCAAACTGTACCTGCGCCCATGTTTCCGTCGTTGGAAGGACAGCCGTTGAATGTAGGACAAACAACGATCATGGGCTCGATCTCGCCGTTCTTTATCATCCAGTCGAGGATCTGGTTCATCTTAACATCGTTGCTGAAGCAGGTATTCTCATTTTCTCCGCCGCCGTGCATGAGGTAGAATACATTGTACTTCTTGGTATCGTCATAGCCGTAGGGGAGGTAAACATTGAGCGACTTGTTGCCGTTGATACCGCTGTAGCTCTCCTTGATCACCTTACCGGACTGAGGACACGCGCTCTTGAGGTAGTTATCGTTAGCGCGGTACTGGAGGTTTGCGTTGTAGTTGAAGTTGCTCTTTGTTGTTGTGGTGGTCGTAGTTGCGGGAGCAGTAGTTGTAGTGGTCTTGGTAGTTACTGCAGCGAATGTCTTGTTCTTGCCGAGGATGAAGTTGTTGAGAGCAACGAGGTCATTTACCTCAAATTTGCCGCTCTTGTCAACGTCGGCAGCCTTCTCGGCTGTCTTGTCCTTGAAGCCGTCGATTATGCCCTTTCTTGCGAGGACGAGGTCGAATGTGTCAACTCTGCCGTCGCTGTTGATATCACCGGGGATAACGCTGACTGACTTGGGACCGTTTACCTTTGTGCCTGCTACGCCGCCGATAGCCTCGTCGATGTAGAAGCTGTCGGTGCCGTCGTCTGTCTCAACGTAGAAGCTGTAGCCCGATGAACCCTCGGGGATCTTGTAATTTGTATTTGCGAGCTGGAACCATTCGCCCTTCGTACCCTCAACAGTAGCGATCTTGTCGTAAGCAGTCTCACCGCTTGCGTCTGTATACTGGAGAGTGAGGTGGAAGGTCTGTGAAGCGGAGCTTCCTTCGTCGTACATAGCGTCAACGCTGAAGCTGTACTCCTCGCCAGCCTTGAATACTGAACCGAGTGTGCGGGAAGCACCGTTCCATGCAGCCGCTCTGCCCGAGCAGTAGAGTGACTTGCTGCCGTCGTAGCTTGCCTTGCTGCTTGACTCAACAGAAGCGGAGCCTCTGCCTGTCCATGAATTTGTGCCGTCCTCGAATGTGTTGTGGAAGTAGTAGCCGTCATCGTCGGGCTCTATAACAACGGGAGAGCCGCTGAGCACCTTGCTTCCGTTGCAGCCGTTATACATAGTACGGTCGTACTCGAAGAAGTCGATGTCAGCGTAGCCGCCTGTAGACTTCGTAGGATAGCTGTAGATACCGCTGCGGTAGCCTGTGAAGAGCTTGAGGTCATAGCTCATCGAGAGCTCCTGACCGAGCTTTGTCCAGTTCTGACCGTCATAAGAGTAGTAGAAGTTAGCCTTGTCGATGTTGTTCGACGAGCTTCCGTCTGCATTAACGGTAGCGAACTTGAAGTCTACCTTGAGGTATACCTCATTGCCTGTCATATTCTGCTCGGCGACGATCTTGTTGGCACTGTTGCCGACCTCGCTGCCGCTGTTGATGGACATATAGACCTTCTTCTGACCGCTGTCGTTGACGTAAACGCCGATACAGCCGTACTTGAGCTGGAATGCCGAAAGACCTGCGTAGTCGCCTGCCTTCATATTGGAGGCATCAAGCTTGATGTAGCTGCTGCACGCAGGACCCTCTGTACGCATTGTAAGAGTATTTTTTGCGTTGAGCAGGTGTGAAGCCATATTCTTGTTCTTCAGACGGAGCCAGCCGGGACGCTCTGTAACCGACCATGCTGTGTTGTCGGGGTTGTGGTTCCACGACCATTCGAGAGCAAGGTCATTTGAGCTGTAGTCGAAGCTGTCATCGCCCGCAACGTCAGTACCCTTGGAGGTACCGAGGTCGAGGGTGATGGGAGCCTTGCCGTTCACGCCCATCATCGGCCAGTCGTTCTGCCATGTTACGGGAACGAGAACGGGGATACGTCCTACAGCACCGTGATCCTGGAACAAGAGAGCGTACCACTTGCCGTCGGGAGTATCAACGATACCGCCCTGTGCAACGCCTGCGCCGTAAGAGCCGAGGCTTGAATCGAGGAGAGTCTTGTTCTCCCAGCTTCCCGAGAGGCTCTTTGAACGGTAGCAGAACTCAAGTCTGCCGTGACCCGAAGGCCATGCGATGCCGAGTATATAGTAGTATCCGTTTATCTTGTGGATATGCCAGCCCTCGCCTGCGAGGTTGTTGAAGTTGGTCTTGAAGAGCTGCTTCTCCAGACCGCCCGATTTCCAGCCTGTCATATCGGAGTTGAACTCCTTGATGTTGCAGGTACCGCCTGCGCCGTAAACAAGGTAGTTTCTTCCGTCGTCATCGAAGAGCATGGAAGCGTCGTGGTACATACCGTTGAGCTCAACGCGTGACCACTCGCCGTTCTCGATATCGTCGGTGGAGCAGATGTACGACTTGTTCGAGCCGTAGCTTCCGAAGAAAGCGTAGTACTTTTTCTTCTTCTCATTGTAGCGGAGACTGGTAGCCCACTGTCCGTGAGAGTAGTCGTTCTTGCCGTTCTTGAGATTCTGAACATCGCCGTTTGCGTAGGTATCGAAAACGTAGTTGCATATCTCCCAGTTGGCGAGGTCCTTGGACTTCATGATGGGAGCGCCGGGGCTGAAGAACATCGTAGTGCTTACCATATAATAGGTATCGCCTACACGGATGATGTCGTCGTCGGGTACGTCAGCCCAGATTATCGGGTTGTTGACTGTTCCTGCGGCAGAAGCCTGCATGGGAACTACCTCATTCCGGATCTGCGGCACAACTGTACCGACGCTCATCGCGGCGACAGCTGTGAGGACTGTACCCGACAAGAATCTTTTAAATACATTCATGATTAACCCTCCTAAGATTATTCTTAGTTTATATTAATATTCTATTAATACAATTTTACAATATTTATACTCTGTTTGACAACCGAAAAAACGTAGAAAAGGTGTACGTTTTGAATAAAATACAGCATTTTTTTATGAAATTCATGTTTTTAACAAGTAGAATGATTTAGCAATTTTGCAAATCGACAGCTTCGGCTGCAAGCTTGAAACCGCGTAAAATAGCGGATTTTGAAAAACAGGTATAATTCACATATTTAATCAGCAATGTCATTAAATTACCATTCGGACAAATTTTAAATTGTACGGACAACCGCAATAAAAATAAGGCTCCCCTTGCGGAGAGCCTTAAATAGCACTTTTTGTGCGTACAAATTTCAGATCATTGTTCCTGTATCATTTCCCGGAATGTTTCAATATAGGTATCTGCTGATGCTGACCAGCTGAAATCACAGCTCATCGCTCTCTTTACGAGATCCTCCCAGCAGCCGGAGTCATAATAGTCGCGCTTGGCTCGCCAAACCGCATCGAGCATATCGAACGCGTTGTATGTCTTGAACGTGAAGCCGTTGCCGTTCTCGCCGCCGTTGTCGCGGACGGAGTCACGCAGACCGCCTGTCTCGCGCACTATCGGGATAGTGCCGTAGCGCATCGCTATCATCTGAGCAAGACCGCACGGCTCACTCTGCGACGGCATCAGGAACATATCCGCTCCCGCGTATATCTTATGTGACAGCTCGGGGATGAATCCTGTATTCACAGATACGTTCTCGGGATAGCGCCTTGCCATCTCGAGGAAGAAGTCCTCATACATCTTCTCGCCGCTTCCGAGGACTGCGAACTTCACGCCGCTCCTGACTATCTCCTCAAAGACGCAGCGGATGAGGTCGATGCCCTTGTGGCGGACGAGTCGCGTAACGATACCGATGAGCGGCTCGCCGTTGTCGTGCATACCGAGCTCACTGAGGAGCTCCGTCTTGCACTTCACCTTGCCCAGCAGGTTGTCGGCTGTGAAGCGCCATGCTATGAACGGGTCGTTGGCGGGGTCGTAGAGCTTGGTGTCGATACCGTTCATTATGCCCTGAAGCTTGTACTGCTTCGTGACGAGGATACGGTCGAGACCGTGGGCGTACCACGGGTCGAGTATCTCCCATGCATAGCTCGGGGAGACGGTTATCAGCTTGTCTGAGGTCTCGACGGCTCCCTTGAGCATATTGATGTAGCCGTCATATTCGAGAAGTCCCGCATTGTAGGAGGGGATACCCATTACCTCGCTGAGGACCTCCTTGCCGTATTTTCCCTGATACTCGATATTGTGTATGGTGAATACGGTCTTTATCCTGTCATAGCCCTGCTGATATTTATAATATACCTGATAGTAAACAGGTATCAGCGCGGTCTGCCAGTCGTTGCAGCTGATGATATCAGGCTTGAAGCCGATATACTTTATCATTTCGAGTACGGCGCGGTCGAAGAAAACGAATCTCTCGCAGTCGTCGTAGAAGCCGTACATACCCTCTCTCTGGAAGTAGTATTCGTTGTCGATGAAGAAGTAGGTAACGCCGTCGCGCTCGGTGCTGTAGATGCCGCAGTACTGCTTGCGCCACGATACGTCAACGGTGATATTGGTGATGAACTCCATATCCCCGCGAAGTTCGGGCTTTATCGACTGGTACAGCGGGATAACTACCGCGCACTCGTGTCCCTTGGCGCTTATAGCCTTCGGGAGCGAGCCGACCACATCGGCGAGACCGCCCGAGGCTGCATACGGTACAGCCTCGCTGGCAGCAAAAAGAATTTTCATACGCAAACCACCGATCCCTTAGATCTTACCGTTTTTGCCTATATAGAGCGGATACGTCTCAGAGCCCGTGAGCACCTTGTTGTCGCTTATCTCGACGTTCTTGTCGGTGATGACGGAGGAGATGCTGCAATTGCTGCCTACCTTGGTAGCCTGCATTATAATTGAGTCTCTGATGACAGCGCCCTTGCCGACCTTAACGCCGCGGAAGAGGATAGAGTTCTCGACCGTACCCTCGATGACGCAGCCGTCGGCTATGAGCGAATCCTTTATGCTTGATTCAAGACCGTACTTGACGGGAGCATTGTCGCCTATCTTGGTGTAGACGGGCTGTCCCTTCCTGAACAGGGCGTCTCTCTTCTCCTTCTGGAGGAGCATCATATTTGCAAGGTAGTAGTTCTGCACGCTGTCGATGCGGACGAAGAAGTCCTTGTGCTCGTAGCCGAGTATCTTGTAGTCGTTCGAGCTGTTCTGGAGTATCTCTCTTGTGAAGCTGTAGAGATTGCGGCTTGCAGCGTCGGATACTATCTTCTTCAGAAAGTCCTTTGTCACTATCATCATATCGAGCCACTGGTTGCACTCACCCGACATAACGGGGTCAACGAGCACGCCGCTGAGGGTGTTGTCCTCGTTGAATTCGAGTATTGTCGCGCAGTTGTTCTTCTCGTTGTCATAAGCGCCCCTGCTGTAGATGAGGGTGATGTCAGCCTCTGTTTCCTTGTGCTGCTTGAGCACGGGATTGAAGTCTACTGTCGCTACGACGTCGCAGCTCGACATGATAACGTATCCCGCATTCGAGTGCTCGACGTAGCTCCAGATATTGCTCAGAGCGTCGAGTCTGCCCTTGTATATGCCGCCTGTCTGGCTGTACGGAGGCAGCAGGTGCAGACCGCCCTTCTTACGTGAGAGATCCCAGTCACGGCCCGAGCCGAGGTGGTCGAGGAGCGAGCCGTAGTTCGACTTCGTGATTACGCCGACCTCGGACACGCCCGAATTAACGAAATTGGAAAGCGGGAAGTCGATGAGCCTGTATCGACCTCCGAACGGGATGGAGCCCATGGTTCTCTGCTTCGTGAGCTCGCTGACGTAGGAGTCATGCATACTCGCGAATATCAGACCTAATACATTATAATTAACACTGCTCATTATGATTCCTCCGATCAGATATTCTCTCCGATGATCTGCTTGGGCTCGACTGACTTACCCTCAGACACCGTAACGTTATGTCCGACAACTGCGATACCCCAGTCGTCTCTGTTTTCTACCTGCTCGGGGCTTTTGCCTATCTGAGCACCGCTCTCTATGACGCAGTCGCTTCCCACGATGGCGTATTCGACTACCGCGCCCGACTTGATTACCGTACCCGGCATGATGATGCTGTAGTTTACGGTAGCACCTTCCTCAACGGTGACACCCGCGAAGAGTACGGAGAAGTCGACCGAGCCGTTCACGGAGCTTCCCTCCGCTATCATCGAGTTCTCGATGTTGGCGTTGTCGCCTACGTACTGCGGCGGCATATAGCTGCTGCGCGAGTAGATCTTCCAGCTCTTGTCGTAGAGGTCGAGGGGAACGCTCGGGTTGAGGAGGTCCATATTAGCCTCCCACAGCGAATCGAGAGTACCAACGTCCTTCCAGTAGCCCTCGAACTCGTAGGCGAAGAGCCTCTGATTGTCGCGGAGCATAGATGTTATGATATCCTTGCCGAAGTCCTTTGACCAAGCCTCGCCGCGGTCGCGCTTGGCATTGGCGTCCTCCTCGTTCTCGATGAGGTACTTCTTGAGCTTGTCCCAGCTGAAAACATAGATACCCATTGAAGCGAGGGTGGACTTGGGCTCCTTGGGCTTCTCGACGAAGTCTGTCACCTGATTCTTGTCATCGCATATCATTATGCCGAAGCGTGAAGCCTCAGCGAGCGGAACGTCGATGACGGAGATGGTGCAGTCAGCCTCGTTTGCGATGTGGAAGTCCACCATCTTCGAGTAGTCCATTTTGTAGATGTGGTCGCCGCCGAGGACTACGACGTACTCGGGGTCATATCTCTCGATGAAGCGCATATTCTGATAGATAGCGTTAGCAGTGCCCTCGTACCACGAAGCGCCTGCCTGAGTCTCGTAGGGCGGGAGCACGTGTACGCCGCCGTTAAGCTTGTCGAGGTCCCACGGCTGACCGTTGCCGATGTACTCGTTGAGCACGAGCGGCTGGTACTGCGTGAGCACGCCTACTGTATCAATACCCGAATTGGTGCAGTTCGAGAGCGGGAAGTCTATCAGGCGGTATTTGCCGCCGTAAGGAACGGCTGGCTTGGCAACGTTCTTGGTCAGAGCGTACAGTCTGCTTCCCTGACCGCCTGCGAGGAGCATTGCTACAACTTTTTTCTTGGTGTACATATATTATCCTCCTGAAATTGTGTCATTATTATTTGTCTGCTTTGGAGGCTGTTCTCCTCTTTGCAGGTGCTTTAGCTTTCTTTGCGGCGGGAGCCTTTGCGGAGGACGGCTTCTCAGCCTTCTTCCTTGCGGGCGCGAGCTTCAGATACATTACCGACAGGGGAGCGAGCGTGAGCGATATGCTGTCATCGAAGCCGTGCATACTCATCGCCTCGGACTTGTAGGACTTCTCGGAAAGTCCCGCCCCGCCGAACTCAGCCGCGTCGGTGTTGAATACCACCTTGTACGTGCCCTTTGCGGGGACGCCAATTCGGTAGTCGCGGCGCTCGACGGGAACAAAGTTGCATACAGCGATTATCTCGTCGCCGTTGTCGTCGATACGTCTGAATGCGATTACGCTCTGCTTGTAGTCGTCGTTGGATATCCAGCTGAATCCGCCCCACGAGTCGTCGTTCTGCCACAGGGGAGCGTTCTCGGCGTAGAATTTGTTGAGCTTCTCGTTGAATTTGAGCAGGTTGCGGTGCGAGTCGAATTCAAGGAGGTTCCAGTCGAGCTGTGACTGGTAGTTCCACTCGTTCATCTGACCGAACTCCTGACCCATGAAGAGGAGCTTCTTACCCGGGTGAGCCATCATATAAGCGAGAAAAGCGCGGTATGACGCGAACTTCTGCTCGTACTCGCCGGGCATCTTGTTTATCATCGAGCACTTTCCGTAGACTACCTCATCGTGCGAGATAGGCAGGATATAGTTCTCGGAGAATGCGTAGAAGAATGAGAACGTGAGCTTGTCGTGGTTGAACGAGCGGTATATCGGGTCGAGGCTCATATAGCTGAGCATATCGTTCATCCAGCCCATGTTCCACTTGAAGTTGAAGCCGAGACCGCCGATGTCGGTGGGCTTTGTTACTAAAGGCCACGCGGTCGATTCCTCGGCTATCATGAGAGCGTCGGGGTGCTTCGAGAAGACAGCCTCGTTGAGGCGCTTCAGGAAGGCGACAGCCTCGAGGTTCTCGTTGCCGCCGTTGATATTTGCAGCCCATTCGCCGTCGCGCCTGTCGTAGTCGAGGTAGAGCATAGAAGCCACCGCGTCCACACGCAGACCGTCAACGTGGAACTCGTCGAACCAGTAGTTTGCGCTTGAAATGAGGAACGAGCAGACCTCAGCCTTGCCGTAGTCGAATACGCGCGTACCCCACGCCTTGTGCTCCTTCTTGCGGTCGTCGGTGTACTCGTAGCAGCAGGTGCCGTCGAATTCATACAGACCCGCGGCGTCCTTCGGGAAGTGGGCGGGCACCCAGTCGAGGATGACGCCTATGCCGGCCTCGTGGAATTCCTCCACCATAGCGCGGAAGTCATCGGGAGTACCATAGCGCGAGGTCGGAGCGTAGTAGCCCGTCACCTGATAGCCCCACGAGCCGTCGTAGGGGTACTC
>CAMHBN010000052.1 GCA_946183385.1 uncultured Ruminococcus sp. | reverse complement strand
CGTACCCTCTGTCAGCTTCGCTGACATCTCCCTACACTGTAGGGAGTCACCCGGCATCCCCCAACAGGCTGACTGACGGGCGGGCGAGGGCGCCCGCCCCTACATTTCATTCTAAGGAGACAATATGAAAGCCCGATTCCACCTCCCCGATTTCAGCAAGCATTACGCCTTCAATATCATCTTCGCGGAGATGCTTCAGGTGCTGCCCGACTACTTCCGCGAGGGCGTGGAGATAGCCTCGGTGTACGGCACATTCCCGCCCGCGATATGGAACGGCGGACGCTTCCAGTACGGCGTGTGTGACAAGAACTTCATCAAGACCGTCATCAAGGCGTTCAACGACCGCGGTATCCCTCTCCGCTTCACCTTCACGAACCCTCTCATCGAGAAGAAGCACCTCGCGGACGACTACTGCAACATGATAATGCACCTCGCGGACAACGGCATGAACGAGGTCATCGTGGCGTCGCCGATACTTGAAGACTACATACGCACGAACTACCCGAACTACAAGCTCACGAGCTCGACCTGCAAGCGCATAACCGAGCCCGACAGGCTCTACGACGAGCTCGACAAGGACTACCACATCGTTGTCATCGACTACGACCTCAACAACAACTTCGAGGCTCTCGAAAAGATACGCGACAAGAAGAAGTGCGAGCTCCTCGTGAACGCCTGCTGCAACCCGAAGTGTCAGCTGCGCTCGGAGCACTACCGCGTCATCGGTGCGGAGCAGTTCGCCTACGCCGAGCACATCAAAAAGTACCCGAACAAGGACTTCGACTTCACCGCGATAGAGAAGTACAGGGAGTTCCGCAACGAGGCTATATTCGGCTGTCAGTGCATGAACCGCACCATCTTCGAGAGCAGCAAGCTTTCCAGCCACATCTCGCCCGACGCGATATGGGAGAAGTACATACCGATGGGCTTCGAGCAGTTCAAGATCGAGGGCAGGACGATAGACCTCTTCAACCTCATGGAGCACTATATGTACTACATGGTCAAGCCCGAATGCCGCGACGAAGCGCGTCTGCGGCTGTACATACAGCTTGCGAAGCGCGGCGTTATAAAGGCGCAGTTCTGAGTTGAAGAGCTAAGAACTCAGAATTCAGGTTGTAGGGGCGGCGTTCCGTAATAACGCAATCGTTACCCGCCGAAAGCAGACTGAGCCTTTTGTACGAAGTGAGCGAGCTTGCGAGCGGCAACGTAGTTAGGGGTTCGGGGTGACTCCCCACAGTGTGGGGAGATGTCAGCGAAGTTGACAGAGGGGACGGGCTGTTCAGCGGTGTTCCCCGACAGGGTCTGGGACAGCGTCCCAGCGGGTCAAGGGCAGAGCCATTGCAGATTCCAAAGGCAGAGCCTTTGAAAAGGAGTTTAATATGAAAACAGCAGCAATTTTCAGTGACAATATGGTGCTCCAGCGCCACAGCAATATCCGCGTATTCGGTACGTGCTCGGGCAGGGAGAAGCGTATCACCGTCAGCATCCCCGAGCTCCGCGTGAGTGCGGAAGCCCTTATCTCGGGCGACAGGTGGGAGGCTGTCCTCCCCGCTCTGTCCGAATGCGACAGCTGCTCCCTCGTGGTGGCGTGCGGAGCTATACAGAAGGTGTTCAGCAACGTCGCCATCGGCGAGGTATGGCTCGCGGGCGGACAGTCCAATATGGAGTATGAGCTCCGCAACGACAAGAACGGCGCGGCGGAGCTTGCCGACTGCGCACGCGAGAATGTCCGCTACTACTACACCCCCAAATGCGCTATGCTCGGCGAGGAGCATACCGCCGCGGAAGCCGCTTCCCGCTGGGAGACAGCCTCTGAGACGAACTCCGTCGCGTGGTCGGCTGTCGGCTGGTACTTCGCAAAGGAGCTCAGCCGAGCCCTTGGCTGCACCGTCGGTATCATAGGCTGCAACTGGGGCGGTACGTCTGCCTCCGCATGGGTGCCGAGGGAAGTCCTCGCGGACGACGCCAAGCTCCGCCCGTACATCGACGAGTACGACAGCGCCATAGCGGGCAAGTCCGACGAGCAGATGATAGCCGAGTACGACGAATACTCCGCCTACCAAGCCGACTGGGACAAGCGTGCGGGAGCCGTATGGGCGCAGGAGCCGCTTATCCCGTGGGCTGAGCTTCAAGCCCGTATCGGCGAGAACCGCTACCCCGGACCGATGGGCATATCGAACCCGATGCGTCCGTGCGGACTGTATGAGACAATGGTCAGCCGCGTGTGCCCGTACACAGTAAAGGGCGTGCTATGGTATCAGGGCGAGTCCGACGACCACCGCTCCGCGACCTACTACGACCTGATGTCGGCGCTGATAAGGTGCTGGCGCGACAGGTGGCACAGTGATGAAATGGCGTTCCTGATAGTGCAGCTGCCGATGTACCGCTACCGCGAAGACCCCGATTTCAAGCACTGGGCGCATATCCGCGAGGCGCAGGAGAAGCTCTTCCGCACGATAAAAAATACGGGACTGGCGGTCGCGCTCGACTGCGGCGAATTCAGCAATATTCACCCCGTAGACAAGTCCATGGTGGGACACAGGCTGTATTTGCAGGCAATGAGCGAGGTCTACGCCCTCATGGACAGAGCCGAGACTATGCCGCCTATGCTTGCCGCTTTTGAGGTGCGGCACGGCGACACTATGGTAGTTTACCTCGACAACCCGAGCGGCGGCTTGTCGGGCGGCGACGGTCACACCGACGGCTTCGAGCTTGCGGGTGCGGACGGCAATTTCTTCCCCGCCGATTCCGTGGAGATATTCGGCAACCAGATACATATCAGGAGCGCTCAGGTGAAGAGCCCGCGCTACGTGCGCTTTAAGTGGACCAACTATGCCGAGGTAGGACTTTTCGGTACTAACGGTGTGCCCGTTGCGCCCTTCCGCACGGACGATTTTCCGCTGGAGGACAAAAAATGAAAAAGATTATCGTCGTTTTTGCGGCGGCACTCCTCGCGCTGACGGGGTGCGAAGCAAAGGACGAGCTCGACGACTATATGGATTCGGTCGAAACGTGCAATGTCCATGCGCAGGAGCTGCCCGAGGACTGCCTCGAAATCCCCGACGACTGGGTCGATTACGAGTTCAACTGTGGCGTTGTGTTCAAGGCTCCCGCGGGACTTATCGACGTGAGCAAGTCCGAGAGATTTCAGGTCTATGCCGATTCGGAGGACAGCAAGGAGCAAACCGTGAAGGTGATGAAGACCTTTGAAAACGACTGGGAGGAAAAGAACAAGGAAAACGAGGAGGATATCTCTACCGCGGAAAAAGTGTTCGGCAGGCTCGGCGGGAAGCTCGGTATCTCCTACGCTTACATTGTCAAACCCAATTATGACGAGATCGAGGAGCTCGGCTATGATACGGATACGCGCTATGACCTTTGTAAGTCGCTCCTCACCATAACCGATGAGGAGCTCAACGCGGCTGACAAAAAGACCGCCAAAGCCATCCGTGTTCAGAGGGGACTGATATTCTCGATATACAGGGACGAGGCTTATATCGTCGAGAATGAGAACTCCCACGTCTTCATTCACCGCTACGACGACGACAAGTACTGGGTAAACGTTATGCCATCCGACGATTTTGAATACTGTATCATCGTGAGGTGCGAAGATGTCAGCGACGCCCTCCGCATAGCCGCGACAGCTGACATTGCCCCTTGACAAAATAGTGTCAGATAGTATATAATATAAAGGTATTATAGGCGTAGCAGTCAGAGTAGCTTTTTCGCGGCTTTTCAGAGAGCGGACGGTCGGTGCGAGTTCCGCAGGCGGAAAGGGTGAAGTGCGGCTGTCAGCTCCGACGGGGAAATCGCAGTATCCGTCGGCGTATCCCGCGTTAAGGATCTGAGTTATAAAACGGAGTGGAACCGCGTAAATACGCCTCCTGTGTTCAGCACAGGGGGCTGTTTCAATATTAAGAAGGTGAAGATATGAGCATTTTCAACGTTGAGCTGAAAAAGGTCGTGGACGACAGCTACGAGATAGAGGTCGGACACAGCCTTGAACAGAAGCTCATCAGCGACATAAAAGGCGGACTTGTCGGGAAGATAAACAAATTCGCAGTTGTCACCGACAGCAACGTAAAGGGGCTTTACGCTGACAGAATAGCGGCTATGCTCGCGGCGGAGGGATTCAGGTGCGATGTCATCTCCTTCCCCGCGGGCGAGACGAGCAAGACCCGCCGGACGAAGGAATTCATCGAGGACACCATGCTCGCGAAGGGCTATCGCCGCGACTGCTGTATCATCGCGGTCGGAGGCGGCGTCGTGACCGATATCGCGGGATTTGTCGCGGGCACTTACGGCAGAGGCGTCCCGTTCATCAACTATGCGACTACGCTTCTTGCGGCAGCCGACGCTTCTGTCGGCGGCAAGACGGCTGTGGATACCCCCCTCGCGACCAACCTCATCGGCATTTTCAATCAGCCTAAGAAGGTATACATCGACATCTCCGCGTGGAAGACTCTGCCGCAGAGACAGCTTTCGAGCGGACTGGCGGAAACGATCAAGCACGCCTGCCTCGCGAGCCGCGACCTGTTTGCCTACCTTGACGCGAACATGGAGCGTATCTTTGCGTTCGACGACGAGGTGTGCGGGCATATCGCCGCCGAGAACTGCCGTATCAAGTACAGCGTGGTAATGAAGGACGAGCGCGAGAGCGGTCTGCGCGAGGTCCTCAACCTCGGTCATACCGTCGGAAGAGCCATTGAGACCGTGAGCGGCTACAGGCTCCTGCACGGCGAGGCTGTTTCGATAGGACTTGTCGCAGAGGTGAAGCTCGCCGCAAAGCTCGGCTACTGTACGGAGGATGACGTGCGGCTCGTCACAGAGCTGCTCGCAAAGGCAAAGCTCCCGACCGCGATACCCGGCTACATCGACCGCGAGGAGCTCGTCAGAAAGCTCTACACCGACAAGAAGGTGCGCGACGGCAGGCTCAGGTTCGTATTGCAGGACGGCATCGGCGCGATAAAGGAGTTCGAGGGCGGTCAGTACGCTCTGCCTGTCGCGGAGGAAGCCGCAAGAGAGATAATAATGTCTGTATAGGAGGAACAGTATGCAGTTATATAATTCACTGACACACAAGAAAGAGGAATTCATACCGCGTGAAGCAGGCAAGGTGAGTATGTACACCTGCGGACCTACAGTATACCACTACGCGCACATCGGCAACCTGCGCAGCTACATCATGGAGGATATCCTCGAGAAGTACCTGCGCTTCACGGGACTTGACGTAAAGCGCGTCATGAACATCACCGACGTCGGACATCTCACCAGTGACGGCGATACGGGCGACGACAAGATGCTCAAGGGCGCAAAGCGCGAGCACAAGACCGTTATGGAGATAGCGAAGTTCTACACCGACGCCTTCTTCGCGGACTGCGCAAAGCTCAACATCAAAACTCCCGACGTGGTAGTTCCCGCGACGACCTACATCGACGAGTTTATCCGCGTGATATCCGTCCTCATGGACAAGGGCTACGCTTATGAGGCGGGCGGAAACATCTACTTCGACACCTCTAAGCTCGAAAAATACTACGTGTTCAACGACTTCAAGGAGGAAGACCTTGCGGTCGGCGTGCGCGAGGGCGTCGAGGAGGACGGCAACAAGCGCAATAAAGCCGATTTCGTGCTGTGGTTCACAAAGTCGAAGTTCGACGACCAGGAGCTCAAATGGGAGAGCCCGTGGGGCGTCGGCTACCCCGGCTGGCATATCGAGTGCTCGTGCATCAGTATGAAGAACCTCGGCGAATACCTCGATATCCACTGCGGCGGCATAGACAACGCCTTCCCGCACCACACCAACGAGATAGCGCAGTCCGAGGCTTACCTCGGGCATAAGTGGTGCAATTACTGGTTCCACGTGCTCCACCTTAACACCAACAGCGGCAAGATGAGCAAATCGAGCGGCGAATTCCTCACGGTATCGCTCCTCGAGGAAAAGGGCTACGACCCGCTTGTTTACCGCTTCTTCTGCCTGCAGTCGCACTACAGGAAGTCCCTCGTGTTCACATGGGAGAACCTCGACAACGCAAAGGTGACCTTCGACAAGCTCATTGCGAAGATAGCACCGCTCGCGGCGGATAAGTCGGGCGACATCGACAAGGCTGAATATGACCGCCTTATGGGAGCTTTCAACGAGGCTCTCGGCAACGATATCAACACGGCTATGGGCATAACTGTGCTCTATGATGTGCTGAAATCGACCGCTAACAACGCGACCAAGCTCGCGCTCATCGGCGAGTTCGACAGGGTGCTCGGGCTCGACCTCATCAAGAAGGCAGAGGAGAAGGCAAGCTCCGCGGACGCTCCCGCAGACGATATCCCCGCCGATGTAATGGATCTTGTCGAGCAGCGCAAGGCTGCCCGCAAGGAGAAGAATTTTGCACTCGCAGACGAGCTCCGCGACAAAATTGCGGCTCTCGGCTATGAGATAAAGGAGACCCGCGAGGGTACTCAGATCACCAAGAAATAATTATTAACGGAGGTATTTAACAATGAACAACAGTGAAGGAATGGCTGTATTAGCAGGGCTCGGAATATTCTTTGCGATCTTTTTAGGATTTATGCTTCTTATCACTGTCGTGATGCTCGTCATCTACTTCATCGCGCTGTGGAAGCTCTTTGTAAAGGCGGGCGAGGACGGCTGGAAGGCTATTATCCCCATTTACAACACCCTCGTGATGTCGAAGATAGCTACAGGCAATTTCAAGCTCGGTGCGGCTTCGCTCATCGTTTCCGCGGTCTACTCGTTCTTTATGAGCATTGGCATCACACTGAATATGATCGCGACCTCGGGCAATGACAGCTCCCTCGCAGTTCTGAGCATCATATCTCTGCCGATGTCTCTTCTCGCCATCGTATGCGCTATCGGAATGGCTGTTATCGGAGGATATTTCCACTACGTATTCACCGAGTCCTACGGCAAGGAAACGGTATGGTGCGTGCTGTCGATATTCTTCTTCCCTATTATCATGCTCATACTCGCATTCGACAAGAATACCCACTATGCAGGTCCCAAGAACCACATCAAGTGGCTTGAATAAACCGCGGCTTGACATTTTGGCAGGTATGATGTAAAATAATAGCAATGACTATATTTCACCGAAAGAGGTACTTATTATGCTTAAAAACAACGAAAAGGTAATGGACAAGATCGTTGACCTCTGTAAATCCAAGGGCTTCGTTTACCCCGGCTCCGAGATTTACGGCGGCCTCGCCAATACATGGGACTACGGTCCGCTCGGCGTCGAGCTCAAGAAGAACATCAAGAACGCATGGATGAAGAAGTTCGTGCAGGAGAACAAGTACAACGTTGGTCTCGATTCCGCTATCCTCATGAATCCTCAGACATGGGTGGCTTCGGGTCATATCGGCGGCTTCTCAGACCCGCTCATGGACTGCAAGGAGTGCAAGACCCGTCACCGCGCCGATAACCTCATCGAGGACTTCGACGGCACGAACGTTGCGGGCTGGTCGAACGAGCAGATGATGGACTACATCAAGGAGAAGAATATCGTCTGCCCCAACTGCGGTAAGCAGAATTTCACCGATATCCGCCAGTTCAACCTCATGTTCAAGACCTTCCAGGGCGTTACCGAGGACAGCAAGGCTGAGCTTTATCTCCGTCCCGAGACTGCGCAGGGTATCTTCGTAAACTTCGCAAATATCCAGCGTACAACACGTAAAAAGGTGCCCTTCGGCGTTGCTCAGGTCGGCAAGTCCTTCCGTAACGAGATAACTCCAGGCAACTTCATCTTCCGCGTGCGCGAGTTCGAGCAGATGGAGCTTGAATTCTTCTGCAAGCCCGGCACCGACCTCGAATGGTTCGACTACTGGAGAAGCTACTGCAAGAACTTCCTTCTCTCGCTCGGTCTCAAGGAGGAGAATATCCGCCTCCGCGACCACTCGCCCGAGGAGCTCTGCTTCTACTCAAAGGCAACCACCGATTTCGAGTACCTCTTCCCCTTCGGCTGGGGCGAGCTCTGGGGCGTGGCTGACCGTACAGACTACGACCTCACTCAGCATATCAATACCAGCGGCAAGTCGCTCGAATACTTCGACCCCGAGACTAATGAGAAGTACATTCCCTACGTTATCGAGCCTTCGCTCGGCGTAGAGAGACTGTTCCTCTCCGTTGTCACCGAGGCTTACGACGAGGAGGAACTCGTCTCCACCGACAAGGACGGCAAGGAGAAGAAGGACGTCCGCACTGTTATGCACTTCCACCCCGCCCTCGCACCGTACAAGTGCGCAGTACTGCCGCTCGTGAAGAAGCTCTCGCCCAAGGCTGAGGAAATTTACGAGATGCTCTCCAAGAAGTTCATGGTGGACTACGACGAGGCAGGTACTATCGGCAAGAGATACCGCCGCGAGGACGAGATAGGTACTCCCTTCTGCATCACCGTTGACTTCGACACCATCGAGAAGGACAACTGCGTAACCGTCCGCGACCGCGACACAATGCAGCAGGAGCGTATCGCCATCGACGACCTCGTTTCCTTCCTTGAATCTAAAATGGAATTTTAACAAGGGCTCTGCCCTTGACCCGTCGGGGGACACAGTCCCCCGAACCCCCAGCTTCGTTGCCGCTCGTAAACTCGCTCACTTTGTTCAAACGGCGCAGTCTGCTTTCGGCGGGTAGCAATCGCGGGGATAAACTTGCTGTTTATATAGGTAAGTGAGTTTACGAACGACCGCGCGAATCGGCAGCGCGGACACCGCGCCTTTCGGCGGGCAGCAATCGCAGGAAAATATCAGTAAAAAAGGCGGACTCTTCGTCCGCCTTTTTTACAATAATGCAGGGGCTGGCGTCCCCGACAGCCCGTTTCGGAGATTTGATATGAACAACGAAAAGAAAGCGACTGTCATCGGCGTGATAACAGCCGCGCTCGGCATTTTCGCATTTTTGGCGTTTGCAGCCCTCGCGCTCTCGGTAGTGCTGTTTCTCAGGTCGTGTACCAAGGCCGAGCCCAACAGCGGCAAAGAGCCCTACACCTCTGACTACATCGCGGAATGGCTCTCCGACAGCTACGGTACGGGGTTCACCTTCGTCCGTGAGCTCGAAGCTCCCGAATATTCGGACGAAACTGCCTACGTCTACTCCGACGGGAACGGCATTGAGTTTTCAGTTGCCCAGTGGCTCAACCACGGCTATATGTTCAACTCGCACTACGAGGTGACCGACTACTACCTCTCCGCCAAGATGTTCGCGGACAGTGACGTCCTCGCAAAGCTCGATGATTCAGGCTTCACGTACAGCTTCAAGCCCAAGGGAGAGGCTCGCTCGGCTTACAGGTGTGAGATAAGCGTGAACAGCTCAGGCGACATCGAGCCCGCCGCCGACCTGCTCTACAGCATAGCCGACTACTACATAATTCCCGAATTTACAAATGAAAAGAAATACGGTGCGGAGTTTGACCGCTTCTCGCATATGAGCCCGTGCTTCGTGCTCGTTAACGGCGATGGAGAGCGGTTCTCCAAATTCATCAATATCACGACCACACCCGAGGGTCAATTCCCGTATATCACCGAATCCAAGCCCGATTTCGTATCGGACGCCAAGAAAGGATATCGTGAGCCCTCGGCAGCTCCAAAGGAGGAATAATATTGTTCAAGGCAAGATATCTGCTGTCCGCGGCGTTAGCTCCCGCGGTACTGCTCTTCTTCTACATACGCAAAAAGGACAAAATAGAGCCCGAGCCGATGAAGCTCCTGCTCCAGCTCGCGGGACTCGGCGCTCTGAGCACTATCCCCGCCGTTATCATAGAGCTTATCGGCGGTTATGTTCTCTCGCTGGTGTTCAGCGAGGGAAGCCCCATACACGCGTTCTTAGACTGCTTCTTCGTCATAGCCGTAGCCGAGGAGGGCTGCAAGTTCATAATGCTGCTCCTGCGGACATGGAAGTCGAAGGAGTTCAATTATACCTACGACGCGGTCGTATACGCGGTGTCGGTGTCGCTCGGATTTGCGGCGCTCGAAAACGTCCTCTACGTCTTTGAGGGAGGCTTCGCAACGGCTATCCTGCGAGCTCTCACCTCAGTCCCCGGACACACCATATTTGCGATATACATGGGCTACTACTACGGTATAGCGAAGAAAGCCGCCTGTGCTCACAAGAAGCCGCTGATGATAGCGGGCTTCGCGATCTCGATAATTCTGCCCATTCTGATTCACGGCTTCTACGACTTCTGTCTCTCGGTGGGCTCATGGCTGTTCATCATCGTATTCTTTA
>CAMHBN010000051.1 GCA_946183385.1 uncultured Ruminococcus sp. | reverse complement strand
GAATACGTAGAGCGGAATCGTGATAATATCAAGGCTTTCTTAGAAAAGCAGGCAGAAGAATATGTTGAAGGAAAATTCAAAGAATACGAAAAAAAGGCATTTGACAAAATAATTTCAATATTAAGAGAAAAAGCTTACGGAAAAGAAAAAGTCTGCAAAGAGATCTATATCCTCACCGATGGCGGAAGAGGTGTAGATATTGATAAGCACCTTGCGATCCCCGAGGACAGTAAAGCGGCACAAATACTCGTTGATTCATATGATTTTCTCAAAGAAGTCAACAAAGTAAACGGCGTTCTCAAAGAGGCTTACAAGTGGTATAACAATCTTAAAGAGCTCAGCGAATTACAAAGAGAAGACGGTACTTACGGCGCAAAGGGAAAAGATAAGCTGGAAGTAATTCTGTATGATTTTATCGATCTTTCAGAAAAAGCTATTGATAAAATACCTGATGGCGGTCTGATCAGCAAAGCCATGAAAACTCTTCTTGATGTTATCAAGGATACTCTTCCAAGGACGCTTGAATACGGTAGAAAATGGAATTACAGAGATGAACTGGCTTTCATATTGGCTGTATATTCCGAACGCGCTGAACATGGTGATGAGGTAGCACAAAACATAGCTGTACACCTTGAAAACCTTATGGAGTGCGACACTGTTGTCGACTGGAATTATGACCGTTCAAATCCAGAATTCAATGAAAACCTTGCCGGAGGTCCGACATATCAGGAACTCCTTATTATCTATGATTCATTTCCGAAACTTACAGTCTTGGATTATTATCTGGAGTGGAGATATTTATATGAATACTACGAAGCTCTGCGCCAGTTAGAAGAGGCTGCTGCCAGAGCTGAAGAATCACACCGCAGAAAAGAGTTTATCAAAACAATTGAGAATACATTCGATGATGTACGCAAATACATGGAAGACAATGATATTCCTTTTAAAGGTGAGGAAGGCAGTGACAAGGAGCACGAGTACCATCGTCCTGAGAAAAAAGGTTCTTCGGGCGGAGGCGGAGGTTCATCATCCGCAAACACCTTTGGTTCTTCATCTCCTTCAGGCGACCTTTTCAGAATCGTTACCGGTTTTCCTACGATAGATACACATGGAATCACTCCATCCGGTTTTGCTGCTTTCATTGAAAATATGTACCGCAACGACCCTGAGGCTGCAAAAGGATACTTTTTAGATTTTCTCAATGCCTACAGAGACGAGCACGGTATGATAGATGAAGACGATGACTTCTTCGATGAAATGGAGGAAATGATCAATGAACTCATCGGTAAGTACCCCGACCTCGGCGGTGAAGAATTTGATGAATCCAAAGTCGTTACTCCTCCGCGTGATCCCCTTATAATCGACCTTGGTCAGGACGGTATACAACTGACAAGCGTCGAAGAAGGCGTTCATTTTGATATTGACAAAAACGGTTTCGCCGAGAAGACCGAGTGGGTCGGAAAAGAAGACGGCTTCCTCGTTCTCGACAGGAATAAAAACGGTATAATAGATGACGGCGGCGAGCTCTTCAGCGATCAGGTCGAAATGTCAAACGGAGAGATATCAGCGTCGGGCTTTGAGGCACTTGCTGATCTTGACGATAATGTTGACGAAGAAACAGGTAAAGTCGGCGACCGTATCATAGACGAAAATGATACTGTATTCTCTGACCTCAGAGTCTGGATCGACGAAAATCAGAACGGCGTATCTGAAGAAAATGAGCTCAAGACACTTCAGGAGCTTGGTATCAGATATATCGACATAGACGGTATGAAGGTCGGTTTCGACGATGAGACCGAAAGAGAGATCGCCGAACACTGGTTTAAAGTCAAGCCCCGCGACACTGTTGAAAAGGACAAGGACGGAAATACCGTAGTCGCTGATTCCGTCAATTCATTCGGTAATGTCAAGAACCTTTCTACTGCTGTGCTTGATGATGAGACGGGTAAATTGGGCGGTTACGTCAATTCCTTCAAAAAATCCAACAATTACTACGAGAAAAGGCTTCTTATCAAGAAGATACTCTTCTTTATCACGGATTCACAAGCTCTCGCGGCGGATTCAAGAGGAGATAATATTGATGCACGTGAACTCCATGTAGTTGAGCAGTTCATGGGCGAAGACTTCATAGGCGTTGACGGCTCTGATAATCCTAACAGAACGGCAGCAACTCTCCTTAAAAATGTTTATTTCAAGATCGAGAATATGTACTTCAATCTCCTCAATAGGGAGACGTCGGTCGACACTTATCTGAACATGATACATCCGACTGTCAATGAAGAGGGCAACCGAACGCTCGATTACTCGTTGTTTGATTATATCGTCGGACTTGATTATTCAAACGGTATTAATATTGATGATACCGTATACGGCATAGCTTCGTGGCTTAAAGAGTATGATGCCGTATATGAGACAAGCGAGTTAGCCAATTACACAGAGCGTTTGACGTCACTGGATGACAGGTTCAAAAATATCTCTTCAACAGTAAATTCACTGAATATTACTTTCGGAACCGACTCCGATGACACGATAAAGGGCTCGAGCTCGAATGATATCATTTCGGGAGAATCAGGAAATGATATCCTCCATGGCGGTTACGGAAATGACACCTACGTCTTTAATCTCGGAGACGGCAGCGATATCATCGACGAGAAGAACTCAAACTCCGGCGCAGATAAGGTCGTATTCGGTGCAGGTATCGCACCCGAGGATATTACCGTTTCAAGAAGCGGCAACGATATGCTTCTCTATATCGGAAATGATGGTGACTGCATAAGGATTATCAATCAGTACAGCGACTCTTATTACAGAATCGAATCGTTTGAGTTCTCGGATAGTAACAAAGTCCTTTCTGCCAAGGACTTCTATGACACACCTATTGAGTATACAAACATTGACAGCGATACTCTGTCGGACTACAACTCAGGCTACGGAACACGTAATTCCAAGCTCATCGGTTCTGACAATGCGGAATCTATCTTCGGCTACGACGGAGAAGATATCCTGATAGGCAACAAGGGCGATGACACTCTCTACGGTGGATTCGGAAACGATACCTACATCTTCAAC
Organism: uncultured Ruminococcus sp.; assembly: GCA_946183385.1. GTDB lineage: Bacteria > Bacillota > Clostridia > Oscillospirales > Ruminococcaceae > Ruminococcus. Next base: position 7,213 of record CAMHBN010000051.1, on the reverse strand, counting down.
CTCGGTGACGGTTACGATACCATAAATGAGAAGAACTCAAACTCCGGCGCAGACAAGGTCGTATTCGGTGCGGGTATCGCTCCTGACAGCATCATTGTATCGCGAGACGGCAACGATATGCTGCTCTATTACGGCAATGAAGGTGACTGCATCAGAATCATCGAACAGTACCATGATTCATATTATAGAATTGAAAACTTTGAGTTTACTGACGATGAGAGAGTTATTACTGCCCAAGAGCTGTACGATACGCCCCTTGAGTTCACAAACGTTAACAGCGATACTCTGTCGGACTACAACTCAGGCTACGGAACACGTAATTCCAAGCTCATCGGTTCTGACAATGCGGAATCTATCTTCGGCTACGACGGAGAAGATATCCTGATAGGCAACAAGGGCGATGACACTCTCTACGGTGGATTCGGAAACGATACCTACATCTTCAACCTCGGTGACGGTTACGATACCATAAATGAGAAGAACTCAAACTCCGGCGCAGACAAGGTCGTATTCGGTGCGGGTATCGCTCCTGACAGCATCATTGTATCGCGAGACGGCAACGATATGCTGCTCTATTACGGCAATGAAGGTGACTGCATCAGAATCATCGAACAGTATCATGATTCATATTATAGAATTGAAACCTTTGAGTTTACTGACGATGAGAGAGTTATCACTGCTAAGGAGCTGTATGACACACCTCTTGAATTCACGAACATAGATAACGCCAAATTTGAAGACTACAACTCAGGCTACGGAACACGTGATTCCAAGCTCATTGGTTCTGTCAACGCAGAAACCGTCTTCGGCTACGACGGAGAAGATATCCTGATAGGCAACAAGGGTGATGATACCCTCTGCGGTGGATTCGGAAACGATACCTACATCTTCGACCTCGGAGACGGCAGCGATATCATCAACGAGAAGAATTCAAACTCCGGCGCAGACAGGATCGCATTCGGTGCAGGTATCACTCCCGATAACATCACCATTTCGAGAGACGGCAACGATATGCTGTTAAGCATCGGCGATAACGGTGACTGCATCAGAATCATCAATCAGTATAATGATTCATATTACAGAATTGAAAAGTTTGAGTTTTCAAACGGCATGATAGCAAGTATTGACCTTAAAAAATCTGAATTTGTAATTGAAAACGAGCAGATTATGGCTGAATACCTTGAAACTCTCTACAATTATGCATCAATATTCGACAACAACACTGAAAGCAATATTGTCTTTACAGGAACAGCTTCAAGCGCTGAAGTGATAAGGAACACCATGACAGATAAGCTTGATGCGATGGAGATGCTTCTTGCTGAAAATATGTCTGCATTTGGCGGTGAAAACCAGATTTCCGACGTAGCAGCTGTCAGCGACACAACAGCTGACACCGCGGCACTCGATCAGCTTCTCGTCAATACATCCACGCAGTAAGATCATTGCGCAATATAAAAGTGCAGCATCGGGGCAATTTCCCTTTGCTGCACCTTTTTGCGTAAATCGGAGGTTAAAATATGATAGGGAAACAAGACAGCGGACTGTCCTGTTTTATGATAGTTATGAAGTTCCACGGTATACCGATAACCAAGGAACAGGCAGAAAATCTCTCGGTGCTCGACCCTGAACAGAAAACGGGTGAGGTCGAGATAATACAATCCGCCAGAGCATTGAAAATGAGAGCAAAACTGTGCCGACTCAAAGTGGCGAAGCTGAAGGATGTGAATTCGCCCATAATCGCAAGAGGAAATGACGGCGAATTCTTCATTGTAGCAAAGTCGCAGGAGGACAAGTTCATGATCCTCCGTACAAGCAAAGCCGTTCCCGAGGTGGTCGGGCGCGACGAGCTCGCCAAGATGTGGGACGGCACTGCTATCATAATAAATAAAAAGGGAGTCCTCGACCGCGAAGCCATATTCAGCTTCAAGTGGTTCATTCCAACGATACTGAAATTCAAGCGCGAATTCATCCTCGTGCTCATCGCTGTTTTCACGATGCAGGTGCTCGGCATACTCACGCCTGTTATGACGCAGGTGGTCGTGGATAAAGTCCTCGTTCACAGGAGTATGTCAACGCTGAATGTGCTCACGATAGGCATTGCCATTGTTTACGTCTACGAGCTCATTCTCGGACTTGCCAAGAACTACATCTTCACTCACACCACCAACCGCATAGACGTAATGCTCAGCTACAGGCTGTTCAGACATCTCTTCGCGCTCCCGCTGAAATATTTCGAGTCGCGCAGAGTCGGCGAGACAGTGGCGAGAGTCCGCGAACTCGACAGCATAAGAAGCTTCCTCACAGGCACCCCTCTCTCGTCGATGATAGACCTCATCTTCATTATCGTATACATCGTAGTGCTGTTCTGCTACAGCAAGATGCTGACGGTCATCGTAATCTGCTCGATACCCGTTTACGCGATACTTTCGGCGATAGTCACTCCCCTCTTCAAGAAGCGGCTTGACGAAAAATTCGAGACGGGAGCGAATACGCAGTCCTTTCTCGTTGAATCTATAACAGGCGTGCAGACTGTAAAATCATACGCACTCGAGCCCAAATTCGAGAAAAAATGGGGCGACCTCCAAGCCGAGTACGTCAGGGCGAGCTACAGGACCTCCATGGTATCGGCTACGGCAGGCTCAACGGGACAATTCATACAGAAGGTGTTCGACCTGCTCATACTCTTTTTCGGAGCAAAGGCAGTAATGGACGGCAACTTCACCGTCGGACAGCTCGTCGCATTCCGTATGCTCTCGGGAAGAGTCAGCGGACCTGTACTCAGACTCGTACAGCTGTGGCAGGAATACCAGCAGGCGTCGCTCTCCGTGAAGCGTATCGGCGACATCTTCAATTCACCTACCGAGCCCGTGCTCAACACAAATCTCACCTCACTTCCGAGACTTGAGGGAAAAATAGTTTTCGACAAGGTGCATTTCCGCTACAACCCGCAGGGCGGCGAGGTCATCAAGGGCATGAGCTTTGAAATACAGCCGAATACAGTCATTGGCGTCGTCGGCAGGAGCGGCTCGGGAAAGAGCACGATATCAAAGCTGATACAGCGCCTGTATATCCCCGAAGCAGGCAAGATATCCGTTGACGGAATGGACATCTCCCTCGTGAATCCCGCCATGCTCAGAAAGCAGATAGGCGTGGTATTACAGGAGAATTTCATGTTCAACGGCACTGTCGCGGAGAATATCGCGATACACTGTCCCACCGCACCGCTTGAAAAGATAATCGAATGCGCGAAGATTGCCGGTGCGCACGACTTTATCCTCGAACTTCCGAACGGCTACGATACTATGATCGGCGAAAAGGGAACCGGACTTTCGGGCGGTCAGAAGCAAAGGATCGCCATCGCGAGAGCTATCCTAAATGACCCGAGAATACTCATTTTCGACGAGGCGACCTCCGCTCTCGATTATGAGTCCGAGAGCATAATACAGCGCAATCTCAAGGAGATTTGCAGGAACAGAACTGTCATCATCATCGCGCACAGGCTGTCCACATTGAAGGACGCGCAGAAGATAATGGTCATCGACAGAGGCGACCTCGTCGAATACGACACGCACGAGAATCTCATTGCGCAGAACGGGCTCTATGCATATCTCTACAATCAGCAGCAAAGGGGTGAGGTCGATGGCTGACGAACGCACAAAATACGCTCTCAGGCACAGCAAGAAGCACGACAAAGAGCTGAAATACGACTTCATGCCGTCGATGCTCGAGATAATCGAGCGTCCCGCGCACAAGGCGGGCACTGTGATAATCCTCAGCATATTCTCCCTCCTGATAGCGGCTGTAATATGGGCTTGCCTGTCCAAGACTGACATAGTTGTTACGTCGAGCGGTACGATACAGCCCGTCGGCAACATAAGCTCGCTGAACTCCTACGCGAGCGGTACTATCAAGTCTATAAACGTCGAGGAGGGAGCTTACGTCAGAGCGGGAGATGTGCTCATCGAGCTCGACACGCAGAGACTTGACATCGACGTTGATACGCTGAATAATCAGAAAAACGTCCTCGAAGCGCAGAAGGAGGTATACTCAATGATACGCAGCGGCGAGGACGTTGACAGTCTTGATATATCAAAATATGACCCGAACATTCAGCCGTATATCCTCGCGATAATCGACAACGACAAGGCATACCGCAACAACCTCAGCACTCTTGAAAGCGCCAAGGAAAACGCAAGCCTCAACATGGACATAGCCAATATAAAGCTTGAGGAATACAGAGTTGACCCTAACATCCCGCAATCCGAATACGATGCTCAGAGGCTTGTTGTGAAGCAGGCAGAGAACCAGTATATCCAAGCCGAAATGAACGAGCTTAATGCCCAGACCTCGTACAGCGAGCAGGTAAACTCGTCGCTTTCCGAAATAAGCGGCAAGCTCAGTCAGGTCAACGCCGAGCTCGAAAAGTACCGTCTCTCGATTGAGTACCAGAAGATAACGGCTCCCGTAAACGGCTATATCAACAGCCTCGCGGTGAACAATATCGGCGAGACAGTCACATCCGCCCAGCAGGTAGTAACCATAGTCCCAGCCGATACTCCCGTGGAAATGGTATGCTACGTAAAGAATATGGACATTGCCGATATCAAGGTCGGCATGGACGCCGAGATAAAGCTCGAAGCTTATCCCTACAACAAATACGGCACTGTCAAGGGAACCGTGAAATATATCAGCCCGAGCTCGTTCCAGAACGAGAATCAGGGAAGCGTCTACCTCGTGAAGCTTGATGTTGACGACTCAAACTCGAATATCAACGTTATGTCGGGCCTTTCGGGATCTGTAGAGGTCAAGATCGGCAGGCGCTCGGTAATGCGCTACTTCCTCGACCCAATCGTCAAGGGCTTCGGCGACAGCATGAAGGAGAAGTAAGCTCCGCCTCCGCACGTTTTTGCGATATTGCAGCATATCTTATATAAAAAAAGGTCTCACTGTATGTGAGACCTTTTCATATTACAGCAAGTCGGCGCCTATTAATCCGTTGCCTGGAATACTGCTCTTACATAGCAGTAGAGTGCCGAGTGGATAGAGTCATCGCCGTGGTGACCACCCTGAACAACGTGCCATACGTGAGGAACGCCGTTCTTGGTAAAGTTATTATGATAGCCCTGAGGCGTATTAAGTCCTACAACGTCGTCAGAGGTACCGCCCGTTATCATAATGAGGTGAGGCGTTTCCTCTTCATTGTTCCACTTGAAGGCTCCGCTGCATCCCGGCGCAGGACAGATAGCTCCCACATATCCGAACTTGTCGCCATACTTCATACCTATCTGGAGTGACTCCATACCGCCCATCGAGAATCCCGTAACAGCTGTGTAGTCTCTGCCTGTCTTTCCGCTGTAGTTCTCTTCGATATGAGGCATGAGGCTGTCAACGATATCGTCAACGAAATTGTTGTAGCCCGCAACGGATTCGGCGTCACCGAAGCCGCTCGCGCTCTCCTTCGTTGCACTTGTGAAGATGAGCGGGCATACAACTATCATATCCTTCGCTTCGCCCGAAGCTATAGCATTACCTACGATCTGACGTGTGTACATTACTCCGTTGCCCTTTGTTATCATACGATCCTCATTCTCGAAGAAGCCGTGGAGCACATAGAGAACAGGATATTCCTTGCTCTCGTCGTAATCGGCGGGAAGCAGGATATTATAAGGCTTGTTCTTGTTTGCCTTCTTGGAGAAGTATGTCTTCTTCTGGATAGTTCCATACTTGACGCCCGCCTTCTCCTGATGCGAATCGCTCGGCTCGTTGTTTACAAGCTCGCTCTGTACCTTCTCGGTGAGCTCTTCCATGGTGTACCTTACCTGTCCCGGAACGACAACAGGCTCAACTACCGGGAATTCCTTTATCTTACCCAGAGCATACTCCATAATGAGCACTGCATCCGCGACCTCAAATACTGCATTGCTGTCGGCATCGGCAGCCTTGAGCGTTCTCTTGTCGGTGATACCGTCGATGAGTCCCTTTCGTGCGAGCACGACATCGAATGTGTCTATCACTCCGTCGTAGTTTATATCGCCCTTGTTCATTTTTACGGCAGCAGGCGGTTCGGCTATCTCGGTACCGCTCTTGGCACCGACTACCTCGTCAACGTAGAAGCTGCACTTGCTGTCCTCTGTCTCGATATAAAGCTGGATATCGGTCGCTCCGTCGGGAATTGTGAACTCCTTGTTCTCAAGATGAGCCCACTTTCCCTTTTCAGCGCTTACTTCCGCTATCTTCGGATACTTTGCTGTTCCGCCGTCGCTGTACTGGAGCGTCAGATAGAACGTGACAGGCGACGTGGTGTCCTCCGTCATTACATAAGCGCTGAAGGCGTAAGACTCGCCCGCCTTGAATGCAGATCCGAGCGCAACTATCGCTCCGTTCCAGCTTTCAGCACGTCCGCTCGTAAAGAGCGAGCTCTCGCCCGAGCGTGAAATGTCCGTTACGGTCTTTACCGACGCAGAGCCACGTCCCGACCACTGCTCCTTTCCGTCCTCGAACGTGCTGTGCAGCAGGTAGTCCGATTCGGCTGCCGACGCAGACACCGATGCAGCCGCAGTCAGGGACAAAGCAGCCGCCGTGATAAAAGATAATATTTTTTTCATTCCCGATCCTCCTTTTTTATGCATAAATGCAAACCTGACACTTTATTATACCACAATCGTTTTTTCTCCGTCAACCCACAAAACGTCAATTATGTACAAAAAGGAGATAAAAACAGCCGCAGGATAATTCCTGCGGCTAATGTGCCTGAGCATTAATAATCTATGCCATTGAATGCAACTGTCTCGCTTGTTCCCTGATTGTTGTACGGAAACATAAGAATATAGCCGTATTCCAAGCTTGGCTGAAAGCTCTTTACCTGATCGCGTGTAGCCTGTATCCACAGGAAATATGTCGTGTATCCGCCGTTTGTGTAGCCCTCAACTCCCGAAATATAACCGAGATTGTAAAGGCGTTTTGACTCCGCACAGAGCGAAGAATAGTCAGCTACAACACCGCCGTTGCCGTTCTTGAAAAGCTCTACATGAACGCGGTAATCTGCTGTATCGCCATATTCCATCATAGCCATGGTAACAGGATATGCTATTGCGAATGTCCCTTCTTTCGGAGCATCCATATCTTCATTTGAATTTAGAGGGTAGGACTGTATCAGTGTGCGATACTGCGGCGGTTCGTCGCCCTCTCTCATCATTGGTCCCATTCTGCTCTG
>CAMHBN010000050.1 GCA_946183385.1 uncultured Ruminococcus sp. | reverse complement strand
ACGGCGCTCATTGTTGATATCATTATGCGTTCAGCAGGAGTTTTCTCAGCAGTACCATATCGAATACGTCTGCGGAGTCGTCTCTGTTGACGTCGGCGTTGAGCCACCGGTCACGCGTGAGAGCCTCCTCATTTACGAGGTACTTCTCGAATGTGACGAGGTCGGCTGCGGAGAGCTTGCCGTCGATGTTGACGTCGCCCTTTATGCCTGTCTGCGGGAGCTTTGTATCGCCGTCTGCCTTGATGATGATGTAGCAGAGGTTGATAGCCTTGTCTGCGGAAGTAAAGCTGAGCTGGAGCTTACCGCTCTCGCCGACTGTCGCCTTGCCCTTGACAGCCGTGCCGTCGGTCGCGCAGTTCGACGCAACAAGCGTCTTTGCCGTGCCGTCCACAGCATATACAGAGGGATTCTTCGAGCAGCCCCACGGGTCACGGAACGCCATTTCAATGGTGTAGTCGCCCTGCGGGAGCTCGAAAGCGTAGTCGAGGTGACGCGCGATGTTGTTCTCGTACTGGTTCTTTGTGTAGCGGAAGCTTACTGATTTATCCTTGCCGTCAGCAGCATTTCCTTCGTCGCACCATGTGTTGGCAGTATAGATGCCTGCACTCTTGGAGCTTCCGTTGTACTGATCGGTGGGATCGTCTATGAGTCCCCACTGCTTGCCCGTTACTTCGTCGGGACCGTAGAGCTGCTCGGTAACGCAGTTGTACATACCGAGCTTATCCTTGCCTGTGATGGTAGATGTGTTGTGGTCGCCGCAGTCTACAAAGTAGGCAATGCTGCTGTCTAACTCATATGCAGGCTTGACCGCTGTCATATAGATGAAGTCGCATACCTTTGCAGACTCCTTATTGTCATCGGGAGTGAAAACGACTTCGAGCACATCGTAGTCTGTGCCGTCAGCGGTAATGGACTGAGCGCAGCGCTCAATGACATCCTGCGGGATAGTGAGCTTCACGTCATAGATGTCCTTATTGCCTGTGTAGTTGAGCTTTCCTGCATAGAGTACGGTATCGCCCACGCGGATGCGGATGGTCTTGCCGTTGTCAGCCTTGCGGAATGTGACCTTCAGCTGCATGAACTCTGCGTCCTTGTCTATCGCCATACGATAGCTGAAGAATCCGTTAGCCTTAGCGTAGCGGTATGTGCTGTCGTCAGTGACACCCTGAGTGTTATGTTCTATCATGTAGTGGAGATTATCGTTCTCGTACTGACCGTAACCCGGCTGAACAGTATCGATAGTGCTGTACTTCGCACGCGGAAGCTTCTCAACAGCCGAGCCGTTGCCCGAGAAGTTCCAGTAGATACCGTAGCGCTGCTGATACTGTCTGAAGTGAGGAGTGAAAGTGAGGTTGTGGTCGGTGTCCTTAAGTGTGAACTTCATCGACTTGCCGTCTCTAACGAGGTGGTCGTTTATGGTCTGCATAAACTGAGCTACCGAGCCGCTCTTTATGTTGATAGTCTCATTGGGGGTAATCTTGTCCTTGGGGATAGTTACATTCATACCTGTCGAGCCCGTAGCCATATTCGCCTTGCCGAGCTCAGCGCTGAGCACAACGGGACCATACTTGAATCCGTAAACGGTGTTCTTGTCGGGGAGGGAATAAGCCTTGACCTCCTCGGGGATAGTCAGCTCGATGACGTCGCCCTTCTTGAAGTCGCCAGATACCGAAGCATAGTCGTTGACGGTCTTATAGTTATATTTTGTGCCGTTGACCTTGACAGTCATAGCTCCCGCCTTCCAGTCGGGGATACGGAAACGGAATTCGACCGCACCGCTGCCGTCGATAGTGAACTTGGTCGTATCGCCTTCGGGGATAGAGCTGTTCTGGGTGATAGTCATATTCTTGTCAGCCCAGTTGAGGATAGAGCTCTGATACATATTTACATAGAGGGTATTGTCGCCGTGCATATAAATAGTATCGCCGAGCTTTGACATGCTCTCCATACCGCTTCCCGTACAGCACCAGAACCTGTCAAACGGTGTGCTGTAGACCTTGAAATAGCCTGTAGCCATAGGCTGGAAGTAGGTGGTCATACCTGTTTCGGGGTTCTGCGAGGAGAGGATGGAGTTGTAGTAGGTGGCCTCATAGTAGTCCATGTATTTGCTGTCGCCCGTTATTTTGTACAGCTCGCGGCTGAGCTTGAGCATATTGTACGAGTTACAGGTCTCGCAGTTGCAGTTGGTGCGTTCCTTATCGAGGATATCGTCCATACCGAAGTGCTCCCACTCACTGTTTCCGCCTGTGATGTAAGTGTGGTGAGTGACCACGATATCCCAGAAAGCTTCGGCGTACTGGAGCTGACGCGTAGCATCTACCTTCTCGCCGTTGATAGTCTTTCCGTTGCAGATTATATAGCGCTTCAGGGCACCGATGAACTTAGGTATAGTGGTATTAGCGTGCTTGCCGTTGAGGACGTTTGCGCCGCCCTTCGCTATAGTCTCGTGAAGATTTGTATCATCGAAGTAATGTGCCGCTACAGCATGGTTGTCCTTGCCTGTGATGGCATAGAGCTCGTACATACAATCATTCATGCCGCCGTATTCGATAGAGAGTACGGTGCGATGCTTCTGGTCGTTCCAGGTCTTGCATCGGTTGTAGACCCAGTCACCGAGATTTGAGCCGAGGTCTTTTGCAGGAGCATACCCCGTAGCGTTGTAGATGTCGACGATACCGGACATAAGCTTGTGAATGGTGTACCACGGGACCCAAGCCTCGGTTATAATGTTGGACTTGCCAGCCTCAACCATGTCGAACTGGACCTCCACACCTGTTCCGTTGGGATGAGTGGGAGCCCATATCAGACCCGGCTTGCCTTTTGAGTTCTTCTGACACTCTCTGAGTCCGTCGACGAGAGTGGTCATTCTTTTGTAGAGGTCAGAGCGCTGCTTATCAGTAAGAGAGGGGTTCTGATAAGCCTGAGCTATCGCGGTCATATAGTGACCGACAGTGTGACCGGCGATGTTGGTGCTTTCCCATCCACCGTAGCGTGTTGCGCCGTAGGTGTTGAGACCCGCATTCTGGCGGAATCCCGCAAGAAGCTTGTTTGTGTCGAATGAGAGAAGGTACTCGACCTCCTTGTTGAATGCGTTGACGCTGTATTCGTCGAGCATAGTGACGTCTCCGATAGAGAAGTCCTGAATGCCCGCGTCAGCAGCCTGTGCCGCGGTCTGACCAAATTGAGGGAATACGGTCGACCCTGCGACGATGACGGCTGACAGCCCGAATGACATGACGCGCCGTAAAACTGATTTTCCCATAGTGTTATTAACACCTCCATTAAAATTTCCTATGCTAATTATACAGTGGATAGTTTTGCTAAATCAACCCATAAAATGCAGAAAAAGTTCACAAAATGCTAAAAGTTGTATTTACAATCACGAATTGTTAAATAAAATTGTCAGACATTGGCGGTGACTGAGCTATTATCAATAAAAAACGGGAGGCATTCACATAATATACATTGATTTTCTACTAAATCAGTGGTATAATAAAACGGACTAATGATATTATTCTACAGACTTTTTCATTTTTAAGGAGCATGATATGGGAAAACGTGAGCAGTCACGGCCGAGTCTAAGGAATATCCGCATACTACAGATAGCGATGATAATCGGCTATGCCGCCATCATCATCATAGTTGTCTTCAGCCTCACGAAACTCGCGGTAAAGAAAACGGACACGGTCTTGAAGAATAAGGTCATATCCATGTCGTCGTCGCTGAATGTGCAGATGAAGCTGAATATGGACAGCTACATCTCGCGAATGGAGACTATCGGCACCCTCGCATTCGGCTCGGAGGAGGCGTACACCTACGACGCCACCGACCCGAACAATGACGAATACGAAGCCATAAACACCGAGAAAGCCATCACGGAGAAGCTCTACAGCCTCTGTATAATGGACAACTTCTGCGACTACGGCATCGTCTACCGCAACAACCGCACCGTCGGCAAGATATCCAACGGCACGTCCTCGCTGATGGGCGACACCATGTACGAGGAGCTAAGCTCGATGATAACGCGCCAGAGCACCCACGACGGCTGGTGCGCGGGATATAAGGGCGACCTCAGGCGTATCTACTACGTGAAGCGCGTACACGATAACGCTGTTCTCGTCATGTCCTTCTATACCTCCGAGCTCGAATCCGTGTTCGACAACCCCGAAACTCTCGCCGATATGGACATTCGCCTTGTCAATTCCGACTACGATATCCTCTACTCGTCACGCGGCGAGGAAAAGGGCGAGCAGCTCCCCGGTTCTATAATCAGACGCGTCGAGGGCAAGACCTCCGCAACGGTAATGGACAACGACTACCTTGTTTCGGTCAATTCCTGCGTGGACGACTGGTACGTTATATGCTCTATCCCCACGAGGATAATCCTCAGGGAGAAGAATGATATGCAGTACTACATATACATGGCGGGACTTATCGCGGCTCTGCTCGCGGTGCTGTTCGGGACGGTGATGTCGATACGTCTTACACGCCCCGTAAAGCAGGCTGTGGCGATACTCGACACCAAGGCTAACAACGACCAGCTGACGGGCATACTGAACAAGCTCGCGTTCAACGACCGCGTATCCGGACGCCTCGGTTCCTCGCTGAGTATCGAGCGGCACGCGCTTATCCTGCTCGACCTCGACAACTTCAAGGGCGTCAACGACACCCTCGGCCACGCTTACGGAGACAAGGTCCTCGCCAAGACGGGCAGTATCCTCCGCGCCGATTTTTCCACCGAGGACTTCCTCGGACGTATCGGCGGCGACGAGTTCTGCGTATTCGTGAACAGCAGTCCGAGCGATGATACGGACTACGATGAGTTTATCCGCAAAAAGTGCGAGTCGCTGTGCAGTGCCTACAGGGCGTACTATTCGGGCGACAAGGGCGACTATAAGATATCTGCAAGTATCGGCGTTTCGTTCTTCCCCGAGCACGGAAGCACCTTCGAGGAGCTGTATGCCGCCTCCGATAAGGCGCTGTACAAAGCCAAGAAGGGCGGCAAGGACTCCTACGCCTTCTATGACGGCGACGAGAGCGGGGAGGTGGATGACGAATGAAAGCGATAGGCAGAGCTGCTGCAGCACTGACGGCGGCAGTGATGCTCGTGCCGTGCGGATGTGCGGGCAAGCAGATAGTGCGCTCCCAGCGCGAGCAGACCGTCATCAGCCTCGCTTGGTGGGGCAACGACCCGCGTACAGAGTATACTCTCCAGGCTGTACAGATATTTCAGGAGCTCCATCCCGATATAAAGGTCAACTGCAACTATTCGGAGTGGTCGGGCTATGAGGCGCGCAACCGCATACGTATGGTCTCGGAGACGGAATCGGACATCATGCAGATAAACGTCGGCTGGCTGGACGATTTCTCCAAGGACGGCGCGGGCTACTATGACCTCGGCAAGGTCGCGGATGTGCTCGACCTGTCGGAATACCCTGAGGATACGCTGAAATACGGCACGCGGAACGGCGTTCTGAACGCGATACCCATTGCGATGAACACCGAGACGGTATACATCAACAAGACTGTGTTTGATTCCTACGGGCTCGGTATCCCGCAGACGTGGGACGACTTCTTTGCGGCGGCGGACGTCCTCAGCAAGGACGGCATTTACCCGCTGTGCGGCGCCTCAAAGGCGATATGGCTCTATACCATCGCATACGCCGAGCAGAAAACGGGCAGGAGCTTCTTCGACGACAAGGGCGCTATCGCCTTTACGCCGAAGGAGCTTCAGGTGATGATCGAATTCTACGCGGAGATGGTAGACCGCAAGGTCATTCCCCAGATAGAGGACTTCAAGAAGGTCAAGGTCGAGAACGGCACCTGTGCGGGTGCCGTTGCGTGGGTGAGCGACGCGATGAACTACTTCGGGACCTCCATAGACCGCGGCGACGAGATAGTCGCGGCGGATTATACGGCGTTCACGCCTGCCGACAGCGGCGCGGGCTGGTACGAGAAGCCTGCCACTCTCTATGCTATGAGCAAGAATACCACACACCCCAAAGAGGCGGCGATGCTGCTCGATTTCCTGCTCAATGACAAGGATATGGCGCTGCTTCAGGGCGTTGAAAAGGGCATACCGATAAGCAGGAAGGCGCGTTCCTGTCTCGACGAGGAGGGTATGCTCAGCGGCTTGCAGTATGAGGCTTCGGTTGTCATGGACAACAATACGAAGCTGCGCGAGATGTCGCCGCTGATAGAGAACAACAACCTCATCAACGGGTTCAACGATGCGTGCAACCTCGTCCTATATGACAAGGCTACGGCGGAGGAAGCCGCACAGCAGCTTTACGATACCTACGCCGAGAGCTTCGAGATGGCTTAGCAGCGTAGTCAAGTATTGACTTAAAGCGTAAAATATGGTATTATATCAGTAGTAACTGACCTTCGGTCATATAACTCAAGCGAAAGGAGCCTGCTATGAGCGCTTTACGAACTACTGCAAAGGAACTTCACGTGCTTGCGGACAAGTATATGTCCGAGCGGACTACCGAACCCAAATGCGTCCACAGGACACTTCTCCTGCGCTCGCTGGTGATACTGAAGACGCTCCATCCCGAAACCGAGGACATCTTTGCTCCGATGATAGAAACGCTTATGCCTTATGCGAAGCGCCCTGACAGGAAGGGCGACTACGAGAACGGCACCGGACGGCATTATTACTGCGCACTCAGTCTCGGCGGCAAGGAGATGAAGAAGGTCAACTCCTACTACCGCAACGGCATAAAGAGGCACAGCAAGAGCGCCCGCACAATGTTCGAGGAGGACTACACCATGGCACTGACCATGCAGCACGCGGGCTATACCGAGGAGTGCGGCAGATTCCTCGGACGGGCGGTGCATATGATATCGGATATGTGCTGTCTGCCGCATACGGCGTCGATGACGTACTATTCGCTCGGCAGGAGCTTCCACAAGGGCTACGAGCGGCTCGCAAAGGCGATATATCCCGACCTCGTCCCCGAGCAGCACATAGATGAGCTCCCCGACCTCTTCTCCTCGCGTGATTCATTTGCGGACGACCTCAACAAGTTAGCCCTTGAAACGGCAGGCGGGCTCACCGCAGTCGAGACCGATCCTGTCGAGGCGATAAAGTCGCATCTGCTCCGCACCGAGCGCGTGATATGCGCACTGCTCATGCGCTTCTGTCAGGACATCACAGCCAAGGAGCGCGAGGCGCATTATATCCTCAACGGCTCGGGGTGCAGACTGCTCAAGGGCACAGATGTCATGACGATAAAGATAACGGAAAAGGGCATGATATTCCACGGAGTCAATCCCTCACCCGAGTCGAAGGTAAATATCACGGATATGGTGTTCTGCGCCGCGCACCGTCACGACGGGCTGTTTACGCTCTCACCCGCCAAAGACAACGACGGACGCGTGCTCGAGGTAGTTGACGGAAAGCTCCAGCTGAAAAAGTTCGACCCGCTCCACGGCGAGCAATTGTTCAGATTATGACGTGAAAATTCCGTGCGCCCGTTTTTTTCTGCACAATCAAAAAGCCAAGACGTAAAGTCTTGGCTTTTAATTTTAGTTTCTGTTGATGATGTAGGCGGTATATCCCGCGTAGATTATGAGCATTAAAGCTCCCTGCCAGCGGACGAGCTGCTTCTTTCTGATACAGAACAGCAGGACGAGTCCGCTCATGGCGATGAGGACTGCCGTGTCCACGAGATTAGCCATAGTGAAGGCTACGGGGTGTATCGCGGCGGCGACTCCGAGGACGAACAGGATATTGAAGATATTCGAGCCGATGACGTTTCCGAGCGCCATATCGACCTCGTTCTTCTTCGCGGCAACTACAGAGGTAACGAGCTCGGGAAGGCTCGTTCCGAGCGCAACTATCGTCATACCGATGAGGTTGTCCGACATACCGAACCTGCGTGCGATGTCGGAGGCTCCCGAAACGACCATTTTACCGCCTATTGCGATAGCAGCCATACCGATGATGATGAACAGCAGGAGCTTCCACACGGGCATAGCTTTGTATTCGTCCTCGCCGCCGTTCTCGGTCTGCTGCTTCTTCGCGGAGCTTATCATTATGATAAGGAAGCCCGCGAACAGCAGGAGCATGATAATACCGTCGATTCTGCCGACCGTCCAGCCGAGCCAGCCCACGAGCATGAGAAGTCCCGCGATGACGATGGAGAACGGGAAGTCGCGTTTCAGCGATTCGCCGTCTATTTTCAGCGGACACAGCAGAGCGCACATTCCGCATACGACCATGAGGTTGAAGATGTTCGAGCCGACGACGTTGCTTATCGCGAGCTCGTTTTTGCCGACGATGGCAGCGCTGACGCTTACCGAGGTCTCGGGCAGGCTCGTGCCCATAGCTACGATGGTCATACCGATTATGAGCGGCGATACTCTGAGCATTTTCGCGGCAGCCGAGCTTCCGTCAACGAAGAGGTCGGCGCCCTTTATCAGCAGGAAGAACCCGCCGACGAGCAGTATATATTTGAGCATAAATATCTCCTTTATCCGTTATAGTCGTAGAACAGCCTGTCAAGCAGCTTGTCGAGGTCGCGTCTGTTTCCGAGCACCGCCCTCGCGAGAGCTCCCGCGTTCTGTATCATCAGCTTGAAGTATAGCCAGTCGCCGAGGTCATCGTACTTGCGGGTGGAGTTGATGAGAAAGTTTTTTCGCAGGGTAGTGTACTCCTTGCCGCGGGCTTTTCCGCAGGCTTTCAGCCTTTTTGCGGTGGCGGCGTCCTCCATAGCCTTTTTCTCGACGAAGCCGCCGACCTCCTCGAAGGTGGTTTTCTCAGCCCAGAAGATACCGCAGTACAGCCCCGTCACCGCGAAGGAAACACGGCAGATGATGTCGTTGAGGTACAGCGGGAGCGAATACCTCTCGAACCTCATCGGAGCTCCGCCGCCGATGAACCTGCCCGAATTGAGCAGGCGGACAGCCTCGCGTATCGTACCGCGGGTCATGCGGTTGTCGCAGTCGATGGTCATCACGACTTCGCCATTTGCGGCGAAAATGCCAGCATTTCGCACCTTCGCGATACATCTGTCCTCATTGAGGAGAACCCTCGCACCGAGCTTTTCTGCTATCTCGGCAGTCCTGTCTGTACAGCGGTTGCAGACGACGATTATCTCTACATCTCCGCCGTATACCCCAGCTGCCGCGCGTATCGAGCCTATGCACCGCGCGACGTACTTTTCCTCGTTGTGCGCGGGAATGACAACAGTTACCGTTCTCTTTTCCATAGCCGACCTCATCACAGCTTGTGAACGAGGGAGACGTGTCCCTCGAGCACGGTGAAGCCGTTCTTCTTGTAGAATCCGCAGGCGGGAGCACTTTCCTCCGTTTGCAGGAAGATGTGGTCAACGCCCATATCCTTTACGCGCTTCTCTATGCCGCTGAGAAGCTCCGTACCGAGACCCTCGTGCTGACGGTCACGGCTTATGCAGAACTCGTAGATGTAGTATTCCGTACCCGTGCACCAGTGCATGATACTGCCGAGCGATATCCCGACGAGCTTGTCCCCGTCGAGGAGACCGAATGCGAGGGAATTTCTGTTGCCGGTGAGGTCGAGCAGATACTCCGTGAGCTGTATATCGTCGCTCCAGTCGTCGTTCCACGGCTCATTCATAAAAACGTCGCGAAACAGGAGCTTTATCTCGCCGAAACGGTCGGCACCGAGTCTGATTATCTCCATATAGCCCTCCCCGCATAAGAATATACCAATTATATCATAGTCAAGGCTTCTTGGCAATAAGCGGGGCTTATGTTCATTTTTTTACTTTGACCTGAGTCCGTCGTATAAGGACGGTTTCTGCGACGATATCGACGGCAAAATGCACAAAAAATGCTTGACTTCAAGAAACATTGAGGTTTATATGCAGAAATTTTACTTTGAGTCGGTTTTCTCTTGAATAAACCAAGCGATTGTGCTATAATTCGATTTGGTTCGTTTTTTCGCCTGCTCTGCGGGCTTATATATTAAGGAGGTCTTTTATGCTGGCAGCACAGATTTTTGCCGTCGTAATTTTCATCGCAATGTTCCTGCTCATCGTGTGGGACAAGATAGAGAGGCACTACGTCACTCTCGGCTGCGGAGCTCTCACGCTTGTTGTCGTATTCGGTATCTGCATGAGGAGCTGGAGTGCCATCTGGAACACCATCGCCATCAAGGAATTCGCGACCAAGGAGTTCTGGTATCAGGTCACCGAGAGCGAGAGCAAGGGTATCAACTGGGCGACTATCGTATTCATCGCAGGTATGATGATAATGGTCGAGGGAATGGCTAAAGCGGGCTTTTTCCGCTGGCTGTGCAT
>CAMHBN010000049.1 GCA_946183385.1 uncultured Ruminococcus sp. | reverse complement strand
CCCGCAGAACAGCGAGGACGCCTATAACGCCTCGGTCACACAGCTGACTGAGGACGCGCTCGCGGGTAACCTCCCCGACGTTATGGTGGTCGATTATCAGGGCATGATGTGCGGAGTTGACCTCGCGGACAAGGGCGCTTTCATCGATCTTACGCCGTTTATGGAGAATGACGAGGACCTGAAGCCCGATATGCTCTTCCCGAATGTGCGCGAGTACCTCACTGACGACGACGGCAAAATTTGCTGCCTGCCGTGGCGTATCTGCGTGGATATGGGCTACGTCTGCAAGAAGAAATGGGCGGACAAATATATTCACGGCGACTGGTGCCTCGACACGATGATTGACACTATCGAGAACCTGCCAGAGGGTATGCACACAAGTGACTGGCAGGACGATGACAGCAAGTGGTGGCGTTCGGGCGTCGCGAGTAATACGTGGTGGATAGACGCCGAGAACTACACCTGCAATTTTGATTCCGACAGCTTTATCCGCTATCTGCGTTTCTGTGCAAACGGCGGCGAGCAGACCGACGCGCGTGAGATTTTTGCAGACCCAATGAATCCAACAGCCGCCGAACAGAAAATGGTAATGCTCAGTCAGCAGAGGCAGTACAGAGACGACGTGACGATGTTCAAGCAGCTTAACTTTGGCAGTTTCGATGGTTATATGCAGGAGATAAGGGGAGACTTCGGCGACGAGGAGCTCGTATACCTCGGCTTGCCATATCCCGACGGAGCTCACACCTTCCTCGATGTCCGTCAGAATCAGTTCGCTATCACCAAGGACAGCACAATGACCGACGAGGCGTGGCGCTACATCAGCTTCATCCAGACCTACGACTTCGAGACCGACGGCTGGAGCATTTCGGGCTTCCCGCTGACGGAAAAGGGCTTCTTCGAGCTCGCGGACAGAATGCGCTACGACGACAAGCCGCGCTTTTCAGATATTACGGAGAACGGCTACGCTTGGAACGACGGCGAGAATACCGTGTGCATTGGTCCGCTCAAGGACGAGGACATCGACTTCATCTACAACTGTATGAAGAACGCCGAGATCCCGCCAAAGCAGCTGCGCTTCACGGGCGACGCATACTGGCAGATAGTTGACGAGGAGCGCCAAGCTCTCTTTGCGGGCGAATCCACGCCCGAGCAGTGCGCGAAATATATGCAGGACAGAATTGGCACGCTGCTCAGCGAACAATATTAAAAGGAGTGATATTATGAAAAAACCAATGGCTATTCTTTGTGCGGCGGCTCTTCTCTGCGGAGGAGTGACCGCCTGCTCGCACGGCAGCAACAGCACCTCATCGGTTTCATTACCCTCGGCGGAGAAGCTCTCGCTCAAAGCAGCCGACATCTCGATGTCCGAGAGCTTCGAGGACATCACCGACATCTCCCGCGACCCCGTCAGCGGGAAGGTGCTCGTGTTCGGACGTCTCGCGGGCGGGAGCTATGCGGGCTACGTCACGACGCGCACCTTTGAAGAATACGAGGAGTTCCGCTTTACGCCGCAGGAAGGCGAGATCGTCAAGTACGCGACAATGCTCAGAAGCGGCAGAAAGGCTGTGCTGACGCTGCTCGACGGCACTACCTACATCCACATCTACGACAGCAGCAACACTCAGGAAAAGACGATAGACTGCGGCGAGGTGCTCGGCGATGACGACTACGCTACCCTTATCGCGGGCGAATTCGACGTCCTCATCGACCAGAGCGTAATGGGCAGCCGCGAGCTCACAGCTGTGTCCGTCTCCGAGTGTAGAGTGCACGGGCAGGTCAAGCTCGACGAGGATATGCTCTTCGGCGTGTGCGCGGACAAGGACGGCGTGCTCACCGTTGTGTACGGCAGCCCTGACAAGACCTACACCGCCCACATCGACGGCACTGCGCTCACGGATAAGACCGAATGCGGCAAGCTCGGAGCTTCGGCGTATACGATGTGCGCGGGCTATGGCGACTACACACTCGTGGCGAATCTCGGGACGAGCCTTGTCGGGCTGAAGGACGGCAAATGGGTCGAGCTCACCAACAATATGGACAGCGATATTGAGTTCTACGGGCTAAGCTCAATGGCAATGACGGCGGAGGACGAATTCGCGGCGGTGCAGTACGGCGACGCGCGCTCGAACCTTGTACTGCTGACGGCGCAGGACATCTCCGAGCTGAAAACAAAGGAGCTCATAACCATTGCGAGCTTCAATCAGGGCGGGGGAGGTATCGGGCAGTTTGACGCCGAGATAAAGGTCTTCAACGCCGAGAGCGACGACTATCGTATAGAGTACAAGAACTACTGGAACGACGAAAAGCTGGAGCGGGACTACGACCGACTCAGGCTTGATATCATCAGCGGCGACGGTCCCGATATTATCCCGTTTGACTCCTCGCTCACGGTCGATTCGTTCAATTCGGGCGTCTTCTGCGACCTCTACGAGTTCATAGACAAGGAGCCCGACCTCTCGCGCGAGGACTTCATTCCCAATGTCCGCAAGGCGTTCGAGCGCGACGGTAAAATGGTGATGATAACCCCCACTTTCACATATCAGACCATTACCGCAAAGGCAGGCTACACGGGCGTGCGCGAAAACTGGAGCATCGACGATATGATAGCGGCTTACAACGCAATGCCAGAGGGTATGTACTTTTTCAGCCGCAATGAGGAATACAATATGCGTCAGCTGTACTTTCAGGAATGCGTCAAGGACTATTTCTTTATCGACTACGACAAGGCGGAGTGCCACTTTGATTCGCCCGAATTCATCAAGCTTCTTAACTTCTTCAACGACAACAAAATCGGTCTGACGTGGGAGGAATACCGGAATCTTCCCAATGACATCCACATGGAGATATCACAGCTGGACGTGCTGGATGGCTATAAATTCGTAGATTTTGAGACCGGCGGTTATCAGTGGTTCGGCGGAATGTTCAGTGATATGCGAGTTAATTACGAGGACGAATGTGTTTTCGTCGGCTTCCCTTACGACGGCGTAAAGAGCGGCTCCTATATTAATATCCCGAGCTGTCTCGGCATAGTCGCAAATTCGCCGCATAAAGAAGGCGCGTGGAAATTCCTGCGCTATATGGTCTCCGATGAATACTACCACGACAAGAATGCCGAGCACTATTACTGCTTCCCCGTCATTGAGAGCGTTTTTGACGAAAAGGCGCAGATGTCCGTGGAGGGTATGCTCACATATCCGCACGACGAAAACTACAGGATAATCGACGGCGATATGATTAGGCAGGACTGGACGTTCAAGCGATACGATATGAGCGGCAACGTTATATCCGAAAAGGTACTCGAACCCTTCACGCAGGAGGAGTGCGACCATTACAAGGATATGATAAAAAATTCCGAGGTCATACGCTACGACAACACGATATACCAGATAATCCACGAGGAGACGATGTCATTCTTCAATCTCGAATGCACAGCCGAGGAGTGCGCGAAACGCATACAGAACCGCGCGTCCATTTACCTCAGCGAGCGCTACGGCTGATACCACCCAAACTGCGGCACCCGTTTTCAGGGTGCCGCTGGTTTTCTATACGCAAGCGTTTTATAACTTCCGGATGGCTGCCGCTCAGTTATAATTGCTGCATTTTTCATAACTATTGTAAATGCCATTGACGTGTGGTATAATAGAGAAAAAACGAAGGAGTGATAAGATGTTCAATAGCAGACTGTTCAGACGAGCCGCGGCTATCGCGTGCAGTGCGGCTATGCTTCTGCCTGTCGGCGGAGTCGGCAGATACAGGACGGCACACGCGGTGTCGGCTTCGGCAGCCGTTTCCGTGGAGATAGGTCTTGTCGGCAACCTTTTCTCTGTCGCTGACGGTAACAAGGCTGACCACGCCGCTTTTCAGTGGGCGACAACTCTCGCGGCGGACAGCTACACGCTCTACCGCTCGACCTCGCCCGATGACGGCTTTGTCCCGATATATCAGGGAAGCGGCACCTCCTGCGAGGACGATGATATGCAGTTAGGCAAGACCTACTACTACCAGCTCAGGGTCACGTCCAAGGGCAAGGAGAGCTTCTCGTCCGTGAAGTCGCTCACGCCCTGTGCCTTGCCGTCGGGACTGAGTACCTACGATAATCAGAAGGGGAGCAGTCTCGTCTATGAGACGAACGGCTACAAGGTCGGCGATACATACTATAATTACTCGCTGAAAAAGCACTCGGGCAAGGACGATATCTACCTCGAGGAGACTACATCAAGCGACGGAAAGCACTTCGGCAATGCGAAAAATGTTGCGGACAGCTCGCAGAATTCCGCACTCGCAAGCTGTAAGATCGAGTCTGTACACATCGACTTCATTCCTGAAAAAAACAAGGTAGTCGTGTGGGCGCACTGGGAGAAGCCAAGCGGCTACGCAGACGGAAAAGCGCTCGTTATAACGGGAACTCCCGGCGGGCAGTTCACTGTCCATCACGTTTATAATCCGCTTGGCATACAGGTTCGAGATATGGCGATTTTCTTCGACGATGACGGCTCGGGCTACCTTATCGCCGCCGCCAACAAGGAGGGACAGGGCGCAAATGCGACCATGTACATCTTCCGCATGAATGACGATTACAGCGACGTCACAGAGGTCGTGACCACGCTGTTCGAGGATCAGTACCGCGAGTTCCCGAACCTCATAAAAAAGGACGGATACTACTTCCTGTTTACGTCGCAGGCGGCAGGCTGGTACCCGAGCAGCGGCGCATACAGCGTGACGGATGACCTCTACGGCAAGTGGAGCGGACTGCGCAGTATCGGCAATACCTCGACGTTTTCGTCGCAGTCGGGCTGGATAGTCAATATGCAGGATAAGAACTATCTCATGCACGCATACCGCTGGCTGAGAGCGTCGTCAACGAGCGGCACTACGCTTTGTCCGCTCTATTTCGACAACGGCTTTGCGTTCTACGACTACTATCCCTATTTCAAGTATAACACCTCAACAGGCGACCTCTACCCCGTACAGCAAGGTGAGCTCCTCTCGCAGGACAGACCTGCTTCATCGTCGCTCGCGGCAAAGGAAAGCAGCTCTCCCGCGAAGGCTGTTGACGGCTCGTATCAGAGCTCGTTCGCTGCAATCGGTGACTATAAAAAGTGGCCTTTCTACTTGCAGGTTGACCTTGAAAGAGTATGCGAGCTCTCGAATATCCAGACCTCGTGGTACATCTGCAAGGGCTCGGAGGGCTACTACACGTATACGGTCGAGGGCAGCCTCGACGGGCAGAACTGGACAAAGCTCCTCGACCACACCGACAAAAGCAGCGAGGAGGTCAGCAAGACCTACGGCTTCAACAGCGATATGCTCTCGGGCAAGGCGCGGTATGTGAGGCTGAATGTGCAGAACGCGACGCTCCAGAATAATCCGAATAACAACTGGTACACGCCAACGGTGTATGAGATGAAGGTGTACGGAACTCCCGTGAGCGACGCCGAAAAGCCGAAGCCTTATACCGAGATAGATTTTGAAAACGGCACGGGACTTCTCAAGTTCGAAGGCGGAGCTTCCGTTGTGACTGACCCCGAAAAGGGCAATGTGCTTTACCTTGACGGTTCGGACGATACCTACGGAGCCTTTCCTGCGGGTATGCTTGACGGTCTGCGGGATTACACGGTAAGCATGGACGTAAAGTCGGAATCTACAGGCGATTTCTTCACATTCGCCGCGGGCAGGGACAAGGAAAAGTACGTTTTCTTCCGCGTGGCTGAGGACCTCTTCCGCTTCGCAGCTACGACCGATTCGTGGCGCGATGAGACGGAGCTCGTCTGCGACCTTGACGGCACGAAATGGCACAATTACACTCTCGTGGTCAGCGGAGCGGACACGAAGCTCTACCTCGACGGTAAAGAGTTGCTCCATACAACGGAAACTCACGGTCAGTTCGCCGATATGGGAGCGGGGACGAACTGCTTCATCGGTAAGTCGTTCTATCCCGATGATACGTGCTTCAAGGGCAGTATCGACAATATAAGGATATATAAGTGCGCCCTCACAGTTTCGGAGATAGGCGGTTCGGCGGAGATTGCCGGCGACGTTAACTCGGACGGGGTTTTTTCCGTCGCTGACCTCGTCGCCATGCAGAGCTTTCTGCTCGGACACGGCACGCTCGCAAACCCGATGAGCGGCGATCTCTGCAAGGACAGCAGGATTGATACATTTGACCTCATTGCTATGAGGAAGAAAATAGTGAGCGCATAGTTTAGAGGTAGATATATGAATTTCAAAGACATAGCTAAAAATGGCACGCCCAAAAGCATGATGATATATCATGAAGACCCACAGGCGCTGCACATCGGCACTCTGACGGATCACGCTTATTTTATCCCGTTCGGGAAAGGGCAGGACGCTTTCACGGAGCGTGAAAACTCCGCGCGTTTCGAGCTGCTGAACGGTACGTGGGATTTCGCATACTACGACAGTCTGATAGATATGCCTGACGATTTTATTTCGCAGAAAAGCAATGTGACGATACCCGTGCCGTCGAACTGGCAGCTGCACGGATTTGATAAGCCGCAGTACACGAACGTGTGCTATCCTATTCCCTTCGACCCGCCTTATGTACCCGATGATATCCCTGTCGGCGTTTACAGCAGGAGCTATAACTACGTGACCGACGGAATGCGGAAAATACTTTGCTTCGAGGGTGTTGACAGCTGCCTTTATCTCTATATCAACGGGCAGTTTGCGGGATATTCGCAGGTTTCACACCATACGTCCGAGTTCGACATTACTGACCTTTTGAACGAGGGAAATAACCTCATAACTGCGGCTGTCCTCAAATGGTGTGACGGAACTTACCTTGAGGATCAGGACAAGTTCAGGCTTTCGGGAATTTTTCGAGATGTTTACGTTCTTTCACGTCCGGAAAAGAGGCTTGAAAACTACCGCGTAATAACAGACAGCGACGGTAATATCAGTGTTTCAGTGCAGGGAGCTGATGCTCAGTTACGTCTTTATGAAGGTGAAGCTGAGGTGTTTTCGGTCTGCGTACAAGACGGTGAAACTTCTGATTTTAAGGTCAGAGACGCGAAGCTCTGGTCTGCGGAAAAGCCGTATCTGTACAGGCTTGAAATCGAGACCGACAGCGAACTTATCGGTGAAAAAGTCGGATTCAGAAAAGTTGAGATAGCAGATGGAATATTCAAGGTGAACGGCAGGCATATAAAGCTGTTCGGCGTGAACCGTCACGACAGCTATCCCGACACGGGTTATTATGCCGATAAGGAGAAAATGCGCCACGACCTTACTCTAATGAAGCGGCACAATATCAATGCCGTACGCACGTCGCATTACCCGAACGCGCCTGAGTTCTATGCCTTATGTGACGAGCTTGGTCTGTATGTTATCAATGAAGCGGACCTTGAAAGTCACGGCTGCGTGAACGTGTACAACGACCTGAAATGGTCACAGGCTGACGGCTACAACGGTATCGCTTTGATAGCGCAGGACCCGCTGTTCCGCAATGCTATACTTGACCGTGAGCGGCTTCTCGTCACACGAGACATCAATCGCCCGTGCGTTATTATCTGGTCGCTCGGAAACGAAAGCGGCTACGGTGAAAATCTTCGCGAGGCAGCAATGCTCGTAAAATCGCTCGACAGCACACGTCCGGTACATTATGAGAGCACGCACAAGCTCGACGATACATCAGATGATGTGCTCGATATGGTCTCGGAAATGTACACCTCAACTGACGACATACGTAAATTCCTCGCACGCGAGGACGAAAAGCGTCCGTTCCTGCTGTGCGAATACTGCCACGCTATGGGAAACGGTCCGGGTGATCTTGAGGATTATCACAGCTTATTCATGGAGAGCGAACGCCTTATGGGCGGGCTTGTCTGGGAGTGGGCAGACCATGCGGTGATACTTGGAGAGACCTCTGACGGACGCGTAAAATACGGCTACGGCGGTGACAGCGGCGAGCGCCACAACGACGGAAATTTCTGCATGGACGGGCTCTGCTATCCCGACAGGACTCCGCACACGGGATTGCTCGAAGTAAAGCAGGTATACCGACCTGTGCGAGTTGCAAAAGGGGAGAACCCGGGGAGTTTCGTTATCAACAGCCTGCTGAATTTTGCAGACGCGGGCGAATATCTCGACTGCAGGTGGGAGATGACCTACGACGGCGGAAAAGCGGCAGAGGGCAGCTTTTCGTTCTCTGTGAAGCCATTGGGAAACGTCGGAGTCTCGATACCCGAAGCAATCGGGAAGTATGAAAACGACGTGTATATCCGCTTCATTTTTACAGCTAAAAACAGGTTCGGAGCTTTTGAGGACGGTGAAGAGGTCTGCTTCGAGCAGATAAAGGTCTTCACGGCTGAAAAAGCTTCTGCTCCGACATCGGAAAAAGCTCCCGAGATAGAGGAGGCGCCGCTTGAATTCCGCGTAACGGCAGGTAATGCGGTTTATGTTTTTGACCGCCGCACGGCACAGTTCACGGGCATTTATGTCAGCGGCGAAAATATACTTGCGAAGCCGATGGAGTACAATTTCTTCCGTGCTCCCGTCGATAACGACACGATGAAAAACGACTGGTACTGCGCACACCTGCATGACTATATCGTCAAGGTCTACGAGACTTCGATAAAAGAAGAAAACAATTGCGCGGTGATATGTGTAAATCAGTCCTTCGGTTGGAGCATACATCAGCCGTTTGCGAAATTGACTGCCAAATACCGTATTGACGGAAACGGCGCACTTGATATTTCTTGCTCGGCAGATTTTTCAAACAAGGTGGAATTTTTGCCGCGCTTTGGAATGCGACTGTTCGTCCCGAAGAAATACGACAGCGTGGAATACTACGGATACGGTGAACATGAAAGTTATACCGACAAGCATCAGTCAGCGTATATCGACAATTTCCACGCAGGGATTGCGGATTTGCACGAGGATTATATCAGACCGCAGGAGAACGGTTCGCACTGCGGCTGCACGAGAATGTCTGTGCTCGGAGAAAAGCGATCGCTCGTATTCACGAACCCCGACGGCTTTTCGTTCAATGCGTCGGAATACACGCAGGAAGAGCTTGCTGAGAAGCGCCACAACTTTGAACTTGAAAAGTGCGAATACAACGTGATATGTGTGGATTTTGAAATGTCAGGCGTCGGTTCGGCGGCGTGCGGACCTGCACTTGCGGAAAAATACAGGATAAAGCTGCCCTCTGTAAAAGGAGAAATTTGCATTTTACCGATAGAAAATAAATAAACTCTATTGACATTTTTTATATAAATTGTATAATGTATAGTATAGGGTGTCGGGGGCTGCTTACAGACGCTGTCCGACATAAGGTAAATTATAGTGATTTTTTAAATGAGGGAGATTATTATGAAAAAGAGTATCAAAGCACGAAGAAGGTCAATGAAAGCTATTGCAGGCAGCCTTATGGCAGCAGTTGTCGCAGCGGCTGCCGTAACAGGCACTATGTTTCCTGTGAGCGCAAGTGCAGGTGAATTGCTCGGAGCTACCAATTTCGAGGACGGCGTAGGATTGCCGTGGCATATCTGCTCGACTGCTCCTGCAGTGCAGGATTTTGAGATTGAAAACGGAGCATATACGGTAACGGTCAAGAACAATTTCGGAGGCAGCGGAAGATGGGACTTACAGTTCCGTCACAGGGGACTTATAATCGTAGCCGGTCATAAATACCACGTTCACGCCGAGATCACGCCATCCGAGGACGGCACTATTTATTCATGTATCGGCGACTATGCAGATTATCACGAATACTGGAATGATACCGGCAACGGCGACTGGATTCCATCAAAGCTGACCAAGGGCGAGAAATTTATCATTGATACCGAGTTTATAGCGGGCGAAGGTCCTTCTGCATTTCAAGATGGTCCTGCTCAGTGGACTTTCATGTATGCCTGCGACAAGGGAGCGGAAAGCGAATCATTGTATGGATTGACCGATACAGGTATGCCCAGCGGTTCCACGCTGACATTTGATAATATGTCACTTGAGGATCTGGACGGATTTGGGGTTGAGCCAAGCAATAATGAGTACGGAATAATCCGACCGAAGTCAAATGTGCGTCTCAATCAGGTCGGTTACTATAAGGGACTCAAAAAGAGGGCGTCGTATACAACAGACGCTGCCGAGCCGCTTGAATTCGATGTATTTGATGCTTCGGGCGAATCCGTATATCACGGGACTTCCACTATCATTTCGGGCGACTATGATTCGGGTACGCCGAAGGATACGATCACCAAGACCACCGGCGGGAAGCTCATCAATAAGTACAAGGACAGCGGCACTTACGTACATATTCTCGACTTCACCGAATTGCAGACAGCGGGCGACG
>CAMHBN010000048.1 GCA_946183385.1 uncultured Ruminococcus sp. | reverse complement strand
GATGAACGCTTCATCGGTATGGTGTCGCTCGAAGGTCTCACCGCCGAGCCGCCCGTGCTTCCCGCAGGGCTCGCACAGCTCGATTTCAGTGCGGAAAGCGAATCGGGCATTCGCGTTGAGGCTCACGCCGATTGGGGAGCCTTCCCCTACGATACGGTCATGAGCGTATCCGATATTTCCCGCGACGAAGCCATTCAGACCGCCGCCGACCAGCTCGGTGAGGACGCCGAAAACCTCGATGCGGTCGCTGTGGATATAACGTTCACGGCTCCCGACGGCTCGGAGCTCGAGCCTGCCGAGGGTGCGCAGGTCAGCGTAAGTATCGCCCTCCCCGAGGAACAGGCGCTCGAAGGCGAAAGCTTTTCGCTGCTCCATATTTCCGATGAAGGTGATATACAGCAGGTCGAGGATGCAGAGGTCTCCGGTGAAGGAGCTCAGTTTGAGGCGGAAAGCTTTTCAGTGTATGTTGTTACGTCCAATGGTACCGCAAGAGATAAGAAATCTCTCATAATGGCAAATGGACTGAGAGGTAACAACTCCGCAACTAATCCTTATGTTATCGGCGTTGGCGAACCAATCGAAGTATGGTACGATGGTGATGATTACGCTGACTGTAACTTTACTGTTACTAACAACGATTATCCCAATAATACGCACAGAATAAACAGGGACACAAGTTTTGCTACCTGGGACAACGATAGAAAAGTATGGGTCAAGATTGACAACAATATGCAGAAGGGCAGATTCATCGGTTCTACTGCATCTCAGTCATCCGACGAACCTCTTTATATTGTCGTAAAGAACGGCTCCACTGAAGTTGACAGACTGTATCTGAGAGTTGATAATACTCCATGTTATATCTATCTGGAAGGTGAACGGCTCACACTTGATACAGCTCTGACAAACCTGAACAAGAACGCCAATAAAACTATATATATGCTTGAAGGCGAAAGCCTCACATTCAGCGTGAATGGCGAAAACAAGGGTTCAGTTTTTTCAACTTCCAATTCTAATATGGTTTCAATGGGAACTCCTGTTAGTCAGAACGGGTATACTGATGTTACCTACACAGCTAAATCTTCTCACGGAAACACAAAGATAACTGTTAATGGACAGGAAATCAACATTATTATCCAGCATCCTATGTATGTCAAGGATTCCAACGGAGAGAGAGATATTGACAGGGTCAACGAATGGCTGTCGATGCTCAGTTGGGAACCGAAGAGAAACGGATATCATCCTAACAGCACCGGTTATCCATACTGCCTTTATGACGGCGATAATGTAACGCTTCACATACCTAAAAATGATTCAAGCAACGCTAAGCTTGAGTTCGGAACTCCACTCGGAGTTTACAAAGATGGTGACGATACAAAAACTCGTGAGATAAGTTACGATGATTCTTTGACCATAGTTAATGGCAGTCTTAACTCCGGAGGCAATGGCATCAATGTGACGCTACAAGCTCACAATACCACTGATGATTATTCCGAGATAATCGTACCCGTTTACCTTAAAGACGGAAACAATACATTGAGAACGATGTACATTAAGGTAATGAAGAGACAGCATGATCTCCTCGACCACGCTGATATTGAGATCGCTGACGGAGGTAAATACACATTTACCAAGGTCAAGAGGAACTTAGACGGAAGTTTCACAAAGACTATCTCAACATACAGAGCCTATGTTTCCGGTGTTAACAAGAGTACATTATACTCATCGACGGATGATTCACAGACTTGTCAGTTCTACAGGGACAACGCTGTTCCGTTAGATTCGTCTGTTACTGGATACAGAGCAGACCAATATCACGTAGACCCGGGTATTACTCCCGGCGCTCCGCAGTATGAGTTCACCTCCAAATATGAACCATACTACGACAACGAGGGCAAGCTTCAATACGGCAACTGGAGTAATACGAAGTATTACCCATCTGATGTTGACCATGTTGTGTTTGATGTTCAGCTCACACTTGAACCGGATAAGGAAACAGTTTACACAAAGACTGAATCAGGCTGGGTAGCAGGTTCGACAACAAACATAAAGGGCACCGGCGATAAGGTATTGGACAACGTTCCGTTCAATATGGATCATCAGGCTGTCCTTGATGCTTATAACAAATGCCCTAACCACTCAGGACTTGATTTCACTATTATGGCTTTCTCAGCACTTGTTGAATTTGATCTTTCCAAGGAACTCACGGGTGACGATATCAGAGCTGATCAGTTCAAGTTTGGTTTATACGCTTCAGATGATACAACGTTCTCAAATCCCGTAGCAGTTGCTACCAACGACGGCAACGGAATCGTTACATTCAACAGTCTTCACTTTGAGAAGCCGGGTAATTTCGATTACAGGATCAAGGAGATTGTAGAAACACCTGAGCAGGATGTTCTCTACGACGATTCTATCATCGACCTTTCAATTAGCGTCGAAGAAGATAACGATACCAATCAACTTAGGGCAGATATTGTCTCTGACATCAATACGCTCAAATTCACTAACCATAAGCAATACACCCTCCCCTCAACAGGCGGAACGGGAGATCTGCCGTACATCATCTTCGGATCGGCGATGATCTCGGGAGCACTGCTCCTGCTGTACAGACGAAGGAAAAAGGAGGTAGCGCAATAAAAAATGACCTCCGAACTCAAACGAACAAACCACATTTATAAAAATGAAAGGAATCATACTATGAAAAAATCAATTAAATGCTTATCGGCAGTCCTTATGACATCAGTCCTCGCCGTCTCGGCGGGAGCGGTCGCAGCACCTACTTTTGCAGGCGCATACGATATCACAATGTCCTCGACGACAGGTCACACATACACTGCATATCAGGTTTTCACAGGTGATCTTTACGAATCAGGCGGTACCAAGACCCTCTCCAACATTCATTGGGGCAATGGCGTAGACAGCGACGCCCTTATCACAGCGCTTACAGGCGATACTACTTATGGTGCAGCTTTCTCCACTGCTCTTACAGGAAAAACAACAGATGATGAAAAGGCAGCTGCAGTGGCAGCGCAGTTAGCAACATATTCAAGCGCAAGTGATTTAAAGGCACTCGCTAAGATTATTGGAGCACATTTAGGAACACCACAAGCTGGGCTCACTGGTCTTAGTGCAGGATATTATCTTATCAAGGATACAACTACAGCTACTTCGATGCCTGATGGAGATACGTATTCTGAGTTCATGCTTGAGGTTGTTTCAAATGTTACGGTAAATGCAAAGGATACTACAGTTCAATCAACTAAAACGGTTACAGAAACTGAAGATACTGTTCCCACGGTAACGCCTAATCTGAAAGTCGCAGATTATGACATTGGAGACTCCATTCCCTATGAACTCACTTTCACTCTTCCGTCGAACTATGCTGACTATGTAAATTATCCTATAACATTCACCGATGATATGTGCGCAGGGCTTACATACAATAGCGATGCTAAGATATATTATGGCGCAAGTGATACAACAGGAACAGATATAGCTTTCACCTCAGGAGGCACTTCATCTTATACTGGTGGAACATTATGGACGTCAGCAACAGTTGATTTAAAGGCACATACTCCCGCATTAACTGCTGGTACTGTAATAAAAGTAAAATACACCGCAACTCTTAACAGCAACGCTGCAGTAAACGATGTTGGTAACCCTAATAAGAACCATGTAACATTCTACAGTGACCCGAATGTATCTACCACACCTGGAGCGGGAGATACAACAACACCACCACCTCCTACAAATGATACTCCTGATGATACTACCGTAGTATTTACTTACGAGCTTGTATTCAACAAGGTTGATGATCAGGCAACACCTCAGCCTCTTACAGGCGCTAATTTCAAACTTGAAAAGAATGTCGGCGGTACATGGACAGATGTAACTGCTCTTCACACAGGTACAGGTGCGATAAATCCTTCAAAAACCGACAAATCAACAGGAGCTGCCGTTGATACAAGCTCAACCACCTCATTCTCGTTCAAGGGACTTGATGCTGGTTCTTATAAGCTGACAGAAATCACAACACCCAGCGGATATAATACAATTGCTCCTATAGAATTCACGGTTACCGCAACAAAATCAGGAACCGCTGTCACTAATATTGGTAGTACGGTTTTGTCATCTCCAACTGTTACGTTCAATTCGAGCAATGCGCAAATAGCAGCTGACATCCAGAACAACAAGGGCATAGAACTCCCCGGCACAGGCGGCATCGGTACGACAGTATTCTACATCATCGGCGGTCTGATGATAACAGGCGCACTCGTTCTGTTCATCGTAAAGAAGAGAATGAACATCAAGGAAAAGTAAACCTTAAATAACCCGCACAGCGGCGGAGGCGCTCCGCTTCCGCCGCTGTATCGCGGCAGGGAGGACTCAATGAAGAAGCACCTATTCAGCATACTGATAATTGCAATGTTCCTCATTGGGTCGTCCGTGCTGCTATATCCCGCGATAAGCAATTATGTAAACTCCAAGCACGCATCAAGGGTCATCGCGACCTACAACGAAGCGCTGACAAGCTCCGACGAGGACAAGCTCAGCGGCATACTCGACTCCGCCGCCGACTACAATACCCGTCTCCGCTCGGCACTGCCCGACGCCTTCTATATCCCGTCAAATGTCTCGGGCTACGGCGACACGCTCGACATCACGGGAACGGGCATCATGGGCTATATCGACATCGACAAGATTGGAGTGGAGCTCCCGATATATCACGGAGTTTCCAAGGAAGTGCTTCAGGTAGGTGTCGGACACCTCGAGGGCACGAGTCTCCCCGTGGGCGGCGAGTCCACACACTGCGTCCTTTCGGGACACCGCGGACTTCCCAGCGCTAAGCTCTTCACCGACCTCGACGAGCTCGAGATAGGCGACGAATTCACGATAACGATACTCGATCGGCTGCTGACCTACAGGATAGACCAGATATGCATAGTCCTGCCGACCGAGACGGACGACCTGCAGATCGTGAACGGAAAGGACTACTGCACGCTGATGACGTGCACTCCCTACGGTATCAACACGCACCGTCTGCTGGTGCGCGGAGTCCGCACGGAAAACGCTGTGGTCAAGAGAAACGTATTCGTGAAGAACGAGGCGTTCAAGGTCGATACGCTGATAGTTGCGCCGATAGCGGCGATACCGCTGCTGCTGATAGCGCTCATACTCATATTCCTGCACGACAGACTGGATATGCGGGGCAGCTCAGAGACTGCTGCCGAAAAAGAAAAATCTCCTCCTAAAGAGGAGGAATGAGAGGTGACGGAAATGCCAAGAAACAACAGAATATTTGCGGCTCTGATGAGCGTTATCGCGGCGTTTTCGCTCATTGTGACGTTTATACCCGAAGCCGCATCCTCCGCCGACAGTACGACCTCTCTCGTATGCATCAGCGGAAACAAGCCCATCGCGGGCATACACTGGAAGATATACCGCATCGGCGAGGTCAGGGACAACGAATACGTCCTCACGGGCGACTATGAGGACTACCCCGTCAACCTTACCGACCTTTCGTCCGAAAACATCAACGGAACGGCAAAGGCGCTCGAGAGCTTCGTGCTCGGTGACGGACTGCCGCACCTTGCCGAATGTGACACCGACAGAGACGGCACAGCTTCGTTCCCCGCGCTTGATACGGGACTCTACCTTGCGGTCGCAAAGAGCGTGAAGATAGAGCACAATCTCTACAAGGCGTCTCCCCTCCTCTTTGAGGTCAAGGCGGGAGATACGGGCGAGAGCGAGATATTCCCCAAGATGTACAGCAACAGCACGCTCGCGGGAGTCGGCACTTACTACACCGTGAAGAAGGTGTGGGTAGACAACGAGGACGGCGCGAAAATGCGTCCCGTGAACGTAACGGTAGACCTCTACAAGGATGAGAAGCTCGCAGACACCGTCACCCTGAGCCTCGACAACGAGTGGGAGTACAGGTGGGAAAACCTCGACCCCGAGGCTGAATGGCGCGTAGTCGAGCGCGAGATACCCGTAAAGTACGAGGTCATCATCGACTACAACTCCACACAGTACCTGATAAAGAATACCTACAATCCCTCACGCAAGACAAGCGGCGGGTACGGTTCGCGCACGACGACTTCAACGACAACGACATCAACGACTTCGACTTCCACAGCAGCAGCGACAACTACTACTGTGACAACTGCCGCACTTGTAACGACAGAAAAGAAGCCGCTGCCCCCGAGCACGACAGCTACCTCCTCCTCAGAGCCGAAGCTCCCGCAGACGGGACAGCTCTGGTGGCCGATACTGCCGCTCTCGGCAGGCGGACTGGTTTTCATGGCATTAGGTCTTGCGATACCCAAGAGGAAAGACGATGAAGAATAAACTGCGAACAGCTTTTATCGCGACAGGAACAGTGCTGATACTCTCGGCACTGTTCCTTTGCTTGTATAACATTTCCGAGAGCAAGCGCGCGTACAGGCAGTCCGAGAGCACTCTCGCGGAGCTGAAGGAAGCTATCCCCGAGCCTGTGACGATGACGACGGCGGCGGTAATGACTGCCGAGCCCGACCTGTTCGCACCTTACGAGACTACGACCACGGCAGCTGCGGAGCTCCCGACAATCGAGCTTGACGGGCAGCTCTACTGCGGATATCTCACACTGCCCGTGCTCGGGATAGAACTGCCCGTCGCGAGCGAGCTGAGCTACCCCGCGCTGAAAACGTCGCCGTGCAGATACAGAGGCACAGCCGACGGCGGCGACCTTGTCATCGCGGCGCACAACTACAACAGCCACTTCGGCAGGATAAGGGAGCTCACCGACGGGGACGAGCTCGTCTTCACGGACTGCAAAGGGATAAGCACGCACTACACCGTCATCAGCACCGAAAGCGTTGACGGCACGGACATAGACTCCATGCTCGGCGGCAGCATCACGGACTGGCAGCTCACGCTCTTCACCTGCGACCTCAGCGGCAGGACGCGTGTCACGGTACGGGCAGCTGTAAACGAACAATAAAAAAACTCCCACCAAGGCGGAGCATAAGGCTCCGCCCGTGAGAGTAACCGTGCGGACATATAAGGGAGAGTCTCCCATGATTAATTCCCACCATTTCAGCAGTCCGCTCATCCCCGAGCCAGTCCGAAACAGGCTCAATTTCCCCGAAAAACAGGTCAGTTCTTTTTATGTACAGCGAGCTCGACAGCACGGTATGCACCGTCATAGACGCCCGCTTTTTTTGCTGTAAGGATATGTGCGCACATCTGCTCGATGATGTCGCCGTTGTTCTGCATGAGGTCGAGGAGCGCCGATGTTTCGAGCATATCGCCGCACTCGTAAGTTCCGTCGCCTACCTCAGCCGCGCGGATAGCTCCCCACGCCTCGTGACCTCCGACGCGCTTTATCATCAGCTTCGGCACGGGATAGAACGCCAGCTCGCTCGGCTTCGTGATAAGCACATCAGCCGCACGCATGAGCAGGTTCGTGGAGTACACCGCCGCGAAGATATCGCTGTGGCAGAATACGTGTACGCCGCCGACGTCGCCGCTGTATACCTTCTCTGCGAAATCAGCGGTGGCGGAAAAGTCGTCGAAGTGCTCGACCGTCAGCTCCGCGAGACGCGGTATCGCCGCCCTTAGCTCGTTCCACACCTTCCTGTGGTCGCCGACATTGATGAACAGAGCCGCCTCGCCTTTCTCGATATACGGCAGGAGCTCCCTGATTATCGCCACGAATACAGCCCGCTGAGCGCCCGCTCCGCCGACCGACATGAGCCAGCGCTTTGGCTTTCCGCCCTGCATACGCTCTATGCGCTTTTTGCAGTCAGCCTCGATGCTGCTGACGAGCTCGTGGTCGATGTAATGCCCCGTGTATACGACAGCCTCCCTCGGCATTGGCTTGAGCCGGCGCTTCTTGTCCATGCCGCGCAGAGCTCTGTAGCCGAGATACGCCGACGGAGTCTGCACCGTATGGACTGCTCCCTCCGAGAGGTGCAGAGCCATCGGCCAGTTGTCGGGTATGGCGTTGACGACATTGGTGAGCCCCGCGTGTACAGCTGCCTGAGCAGGCCAGACATGGGTCGCGATAAAGGGGATATCCCTCGGCAGGTCGCGGTATACCGAGGTCATCAGCTCCGCCGCCTTCTGGTCGGAGGAGTTATAGGTCAGCTTGCGGAAGCCCTCGCTGTTGAGCGGCTCCCACACTATCCTGTTGAAAAGCGCGGACATCTGCGACAGCCGCGAGCCCAGCGAGTACATCCTGTTCTGCTCGGCGATTATCTTTCCGCAGGCGGCGTCGCTGAAGGAGTGGAGGTCGAACCAGTACGGCTCGTAGCCCATAGCTCTCGCAGCGGAAGCCATAGCCATCGAGATGCGGTAGTGACCGAACCCCATGCGGATATTTCCGATGATGACGCTTTTGTCGTCGAAGGTGAGCGACGGCTCGGGCGCGAGCTGAATATTCCGCACGCCGAGGAGGTCGCCTATCGCGGGAGCGGGCAGACACGCGAGGTGGAACTCCCTGTCCGCGTCGTCGCCGTACTTCCGCATGAATTTAGCTTTATTCCTGACAGCCTTTCTGTAGGCTCTCTGTGATATCTCATTTTCAAAGATGAATTTAGACCTGTCCATATAACCACTCCGTTCCGAAAAAAATCCCGAAACCTATTGACAAAAACATAAAAATGTGATAGACTATATCTATCAAGTGATAGCCAAACTATCACGTCCTTACATATATTTTACCATAAAAAAGGAGGTTTGTCAAGTGGAAAACGAGTATTCTGCACAGAATTTCCGCAGTAAACGCATCCATCACGCTATCGAGGTGAGTGCTCAGATGTTCCTGCGCAACGGCATCGAGAACGTGAAAATGACCGACATCGCCGACGAATGCGGCATAGGAGTCGCTACGCTCTACCGCTACTTCGGCACCAAAACAGGCATTACAATTGCCGCGATGACCCACCTCTGGGAGGAAATGAAAAAAATGTTCAGCGGCGTGTTCGAGTCGCCCGTGTTCAAGAAGCAGACGGGGCTCAAGCAGTGCTCCGACCTCATGCGTATGTTCATCGTTCTCTACGAGGCACACCCTGCTTTCATGAAACTGCTCGGAGAGTTCGACCTCATGATAATACGCGAGAACGTCCCCAAGGACAAGCTCGTCGGCTACGACAAGTCGATAATCAACTTCTTCCCCGTGTTCGAGGCAGCATATCTCGCAGGACTGAAGGACGGAAGCGTCCGCGAGATAGAGAACTTCCGGCTCTTCTACGTATCCTTCGCACACACCTTCATGGAGCTCTGCAAGAAGCTCATACAGGGAGAGCTTCTGCCCTCCGACGATTTTTCCATTGCTACAAAGGAGCTTGAGACAGTTATAGACGCTGCCGTTTATTTCCTGAAAAAGGAGTGACAGCTATGACTAAAAAAACTGCGACCAACAAGGTACTGTGGATATTCGCGGTAGGACAGCTCGGGTGGTCGATACTCTCGGGCATCATCGCTAACTGGCTCGTATTCTTCTTCCAGCCCAGCAGCGAGGAGATCGCCCACGGTCAGCTCGAATACATACCGCAGGGGACATTCCTCGGACTGACGGCTATCGGCATGATAACCGCTTTTGGACGCATATTCGACGCCGTCACCGACCCTTTCATCGCGGGCAAGTCCGACTCGCTCCGCCATAAGTGGGGCAGACGCATACCCTTCCTGCGATTCGCGGCGATACCCTTCGGAGCAGTGACGGTACTGCTCTTCATCTCGCCGTTTTCAGCGGGAAGCAAAGCAAATGTCGCGGTGCTGTTCGTGTTCGCGATGCTGTTCTACCTCTGCATGACGTGCTACTGCACGCCCTACAACGCGCTCATCCCCGAACTCGGAAGCACCCAGAACGCGCGTATCAACCTCTCAACGTTCATCTCCGTGACCTATTTCTTCGGCACGGCTGTCGCCTACCTCGTACCTAATATCGCCGGCTTCTTCATGAAGTCGCTGACCACCGAGGAGACAGTCGCACGCTTCGGCGGAGCCGGCGCACTTGCCGACCGCTTCGGAGACGAGCTCGCGGAGCAGATAACAAGCGGCGAATTTGTCGCCTACTCCAACTACGCCTCCGCCTACCGTATCACGATAGGCGTACTCGCGGCTGTGGCGATAATCGCCATGCTCGTACCCGCATTCCTCATCAACGAGAACGACTACGCCGACACCACTCCCTCGAAGTCGGACGCGTTCAGCTCGCTGATAGCAACGTTCAGGAACAAGGAGTTCCGCACGTTCGTCTTCTCGGACATTCTCTACTGGATAGGTCTGACGCTCTTCCAGACGGGACTCTCGTTCTACATCACGGTACTGCTCGGGCTCGACTCAAAGATGACGTTCCCGCTGTTCGCGGTAATGACGGCAACGAGCTTCGCGTGCTACCCGCTCGTCAACATCTTCTCCAAGAAGCTGGGCAAGAAGAAGCTCACGGCGTTCGCCTTCCTGTTCTTCTCGCTGACCTTCCTCGTGACCTCGGCGGCGGGCTTCCTGCCCGTGCCCGCGAAGGCTTACGGCGTGC
>CAMHBN010000047.1 GCA_946183385.1 uncultured Ruminococcus sp. | reverse complement strand
AAAGGTCACAGCAGTCACACTGTAAAATATTACATAAACCAAGCATTCAAGAGAGTGATAATATGTGGGATCCAAAATACATTGATGAATTGAATGAAAAGAAAGCCAAAGCCAAAGCGGGCGGCGGCGAGAAGCGGGTCGAAGCACAGCATAACAAAGGCAAGCTGACCGTCCGGGAGCGTATCGAATATCTCTATGACCCCGGTTCGTTTCAGGAAGTAGGCTCGCTGGTGGAGTCCCGCTTTACAGATTTCGGCATGGATAAGAAAAAGCTCCCCGGAGACGGAGTCGTGACCGGCTTCGGTACTATCAACGGTGAGCCCGTTTATGTTGCCGCCGAGGATTTCACAGTAATGGGCGGCTCCTTCGGAGAGTATCACAGCAAGAAGATCGTCCGCATAATGGATATGGCTTTTCAGTCCAAAGCACCCTTTATCACGATCAACGATTCAGGCGGAGCAAGGATAGAAGAAGGTATTACAGGACTTGAGGGATACGGCGATATGTTCCTCCGCCACACCCGCGCATCCGGCAAGATACCTCAGATAGCAGTAATAATGGGACCGTGTGCGGGAGGTGCGTGTTACGGACCTGCACTGTGCGACTATGTGTTCATGGTCGAAAAGGGCTCCCAGATGTTCCTCACGGGTCCTGATGTTGTCAGGACTGTGATGGGAGAAAACATCAGCACAGAGGAGCTCGGAGGAGCGGCTACCCATTGCAGGAACAGCGGAGTGGCTCATTTCAGGTATCCGTCCGAGTATGAATGTCTGGACGGTGTGAAGAAGCTGCTCTCATACCTTCCTAAGAATTATAAGGAAAAGCCCGCAAGGATCATCGGAAAATCAAGAGATGATTCCGACAGGCTCCAGGAAATAGTATCGGATAATCAGCGCCGCGGATATGACATTCACGGCGTTATAGATACATTTGCGGACGAAGGCTCGTTCTTTGAGGTCCACAAGGATTTCGGAAGGAGCATAGTCGTCGGATATGCAAGACTTGACTCTGAGGTGATCGGTATCGTTGCTTCAAATCCGATGCAGCTCGGAGGTGCTCTTGATATCGACTCGGGAGAGAAGGCAGCCCGGTTTGTCCGCTGCTGTGACTGCTACGGCATCCCGCTGCTGACCCTTATCGATGTTCCGGGATTTATGCCCGGAAGCAAAATGGAGCACGACGGTATCATAAGGCGCGGAGCAAAGCTCTTATATGCCTATTGTGAGGCGAGTGTGCCAAAGGTCAGCCTTATCCTGCGCAAAGCCTACGGCGGGGCTTATATCGCCATGAACAGCAAGGGCGTGGGCGCTGATATCGTCTACGCATGGCCCATTGCGCAAATCGCCGTAATGGGAGCGGAAGGTGCCGTCAGCATCATGTATAAGCACGAGCTCGAATCGGCAGCCGACAGGGAAGCCGTCAGAGCACAGAAGATAGAAGAGTACAATGATAAGTTCATGTCTCCCTATGTCGCTGCAAGGCTCGGGATAATCGACGAGGTCATCAGCCCTGAGGATACAAGGCGGAAGATCAGGTCTGCATTTGAGAGCCTCAGCTCCAAGGAACGCAGCGAGCTGAGCTTCTGCCACGGCAATATCCCGCTGTAAAAGGTAATGACGGAGGAACAGCATGAAGAACATTGTTATCATAGGAGCGGGCGATCTCGGGAAAGAGGTCGTGTGGCTCATAGAAGATATAAACAAGATAAAGCCGACCTATGTCATTCTCGGATTTCTTGATGATGACAAGGACAAGGAAGGCGGAGAGTTCTATGGCTACAGGGTCCTTGGAAATATCGCACAGCTGGAAGCTGCTGCAGCCAAGGCTCCCCTGTGTGCTGTTATCGCGATACAGAACGGTTCAATAAGGAAGAAGATCAGGGAAGAGCACAGCAGCTTTACCGAATGGGAATCCATAGTTCATCCGACAGCTGTGATAGCTCCGACAAGTCCCGTCGGGAAGGGCAGCATCGTCTTTCCTCATGTTACAGTCTCCGTGGACACGAGGCTTGGTGAGTTCGGTCTGTTCTACATCAATTCTGCGGTCTGCAACGACTGCAGGATAGGCGATTATGTTTCACTGATGTCCGGAGCATCTGTCTCGGAAAGAGCAGAGATAGGCGATGAATGCTTCCTCGCTGCCGGCAGCACTGTTTATCCCCATAAGAAGCTGGGGCGCAGGGTAGAAGTCGGCGTTGAGGCAACAGCAAGCAGGGACTATGCAGACGGCTCAGAGGTGAGCGAGAAAGGCTCGGGATTTTCACTTTTCAAGTGATATCCGCTACAAAAAACAAAATACGGATGCATCCGCAGTCGGATGTGTTCCTGCATGACGGAGTAAAGCGATGAAGGATCTGTATATCGTCGGCGCCGGAGGCTGCGGAAGAGAAGTCCTCCAATGGTGCAAGGACATAAACAAGGAAAGAGCAACATGGAATATCCGCGGATTTATAGATGACGACGAAAAGGCTCTGGACGGATACGAATGCGATCACGCGATCGTGGGAACAATAAAAGAATGGCAGCCGAAAGAGAATGAAGTGTTCGCCCTCGCAATAGCAGGTCCCGAGACAAAAAGAGCTGTCGTCAGCCTGCTGGAGGGCAGGGGCGCCGAATTTGTTACGGTCATTCATCCGCGGGCTCTGATATCCGACTTTACGCATATCGGAAAGGGTTCTGTTGTTTATCCCGGAGCAAGAATGAGCCCCAATTCAGCTGTAGGCGATTATGTAACTCTTCTTGATACAGGAATAGGCCACGATGCCGTAGTCGAGGATTACGCTTCGGTCAGCGCGTGCTGTGCGGTCATGAGGTCTGTACACATCTGTTCGGGAGCTTTCATAGGAGCCAATGCGGTCCTCATGCCGAATATAAAGGTCGGACATTCCGCATACGTGGGCGCCGGAAGTGTAGTGATCAGGAACGTTCGGGATAATTATAAGGTCTTCGGAAATCCTGCCAAAAAAATAGATTGAAAAACAAGCCGTACCCAAAAGGAGGTCATCATGGACGAGATAAGAGATACGATACTTGAATTTATCGAAAGAGAATACAAGCTGCCCGACGATGTTGACTATGATAATTTTGATTATATAGCAAACGGTTATGTGGATTCGATGGGACTTGTCCAGTTTGTAGCTATTCTTGAAGATGATTTTGATATTGAATTTTCAAAGGAAGAACTGTTTTCGGGCGAGTTCAGAACAATAGGCGGTCTCGAAAGACTCATCAGAGAAAAAACGGAAAACAGGGAATGAGGAGGTCACTATGCTATCTTCAACGATCAGGGGTATAAAGATTGCCGGTGTCGCCAGCGCTGTACCCAATACCAAAGTCGATAATACAGAATACAATAATGTATTTGATGAAGAAACCGTACGCAAAACGATAGAATCAACCGGTGTACGCTCCACATATCATTCGGTCGGCAAGCAGACTGCGTCCGACCTTGCGTATTCGGCTGCAAAGGATCTGCTCGATAAAAAGGGCGTTGATCCTGCCGAGATCGGTATCCTGCTCTTCGTCAGTGCACATCATGATTATATTGCACCTGCTACAGCATTTGTCATCCAGAAACAGCTCGGGATACCCGAAGACTCGATGGTATTCGACATTAATCTGGGCTGTTCGGGATTTGTATACGGTTTGCAGGTCGGAGCATCATTGCTGAAGAACTGTGTCACAAGAAAAGCCCTCATACTATTCGGCGATTCCAGTTCGAGAGTTGTTTCACCCAAGGACACATCGAGGCTCTTGTTCGGAGATTCGGGAGCAGCGCTTCTGCTTGAAAAAACCGAGGATGATTCCGATATCATGTCATTCGGACTGAAGAGCGACGGAACACGCTTCAACGAGATATATGTCCCCGCAGGCGGATTCAGACATATAAACGGTTCTCACGAGCTAAAAATGGAAGAGGACGGAAGGGAAAGATCCGATTATCATTCCCACATGAACGGGACAAATGTATTTGTTTTTTCGGTCACTGATGTTCCGAAGCTTGTCCGTGAGTTCATGAAGGACAAGGGGATCTCTTCCGATGACGTGGATATGCTCTTCATGCATCAGCCCAATCTTTTCATCATCAAGAACCTCCTTAAAAAGCTCAAATTCCCCGAGGAAAAGGCTCCCATGACAATCGACAGATACGGCAATACCAGCGCTGTATCTATCCCTATCACTATGTGCGATCATTACGGAGAAAACAAGGACGGAAAGAAAAATATGCTGCTTCTCGGCTTCGGTGTCGGTCTGTCATGGGGAGTGGCTGATGTGACAATAGATACAGAGGATATACTGCCGGTGATAATGACAGATTATTGTTTTGAGGACGGACTGTTAGATGATTGATATGCTTGATTTAAATGATAAACACATACTTGTAACGGGTGCATCTTCGGGCATAGGGAAGGAAACAGCCATTCTTCTCAGCAAGCTCGGTGCTCGTGTATCTCTGGTCGCAAGGAGAGAGGATGCTCTGAAAGAAACAGTCTCCGTAATGGAGGGCGACGGTCATCACTGGTATTCCTGCGACGTATCCGATGCGGAAAATATCAGCGGACTTGTTAGCGCGATCGCAGGCGAATCAGGCGCTGTCGACGGCTTTATCCATTGTGCGGGAATCGGCGTGAATCTGCCTGTATCCGTCACAAGAACCGACACCATAGATTCCGTGATGAAGACCAACTTTTATTCCTTTGCCGAGTTCATCCGCCTGCTGTCGAAAAAGAAGAACAGTAATGCGGGTGCAAGCTTTGTGGGAGTCAGCTCTGTTGCTTCCCTCAAGGGTGACAAATCACAGGGAGCCTATGCTGCCTCCAAGGCTGCAATGAATGCTTATATACATCCTGCTGCAAAGGAATTGTCCGCAAGGGGCATCCGCGTAAATACGGTCGCATTCGGAATGATAAAGACTGAGGCGTATGAGCGTTTCCTTGAAGCAGGCGGGCAGGATACGGCATTGCAGGATCAGTATCTCGGATACGGTGAGCCTGTAGATGCCGCAAATCTCCTTGTGTTCATGGTCAGCAGCGCTTCACGTCTTATTACCGGAACCACCGTTGTCTGTGACGGCGGTTACATCTCATAGAAATAAAAATATCGAACGGAGGATAAAAAAATGACCAACGAAAAAAAATTAGAGCTTATTGAAGAAACATTTGATGTGGAGCCCGGAACGCTCGCTCCCGAAACGGAACTGGAGTCAATCGAGGAGTGGGGCTCGCTTACCAAGCTCTCACTTATTGTGATGCTTGACGACGAATGCGGAAAAACGATCAACAACGATATCATCAGGTCGTTAAAGACCGTTCAGGATATAATGGATCTTATGGAGCAGTGAGCAAACGGCAGAAGTCATACTTTTTCTTGATCGGAGGAACAGCAACTAATGAGAAGTTTATTGGCAGATTTGTTTTACCGCAATGCAGGAGCGGCTCCCGATAAGGAGGCTGTCTGGTGCGACGGCAGATCAGTTACATACAGGGAAATGGCAGAGCTGGTCAGCAGATATTCAAATCTTCTGCTCAGCCTGGGCGCTGCTTACGGCGATCATATTGCTATTCCGATGAACAACAGTATAGAATCTGTGGCACTCTTTTTCTCTGCTGCGGATCTTGGCGTCTGTGTCGTCCCGCTCAATCCTTCGCTTCCGCCGGAAGCCGTCAGGACTGCCATGAAGGCAGGCGATGTAAAGCACATCATTGCAAGACGAGCTTTTTTCGCCGAGTGTGAGAAGAGCGGAGGCCTTGATATCACCGGTTTCGCGATCAGTCTGGACAGGGATTACCCCGGAACTATCCCCTTTGAAAAGATATATGAAATGTCGGCTGAACGTCCCGATATCGACTACGATGTGAACGGTTCGGAAAGCCTGATACTCACAATGACTTCCGGTTCAACGGGAACACCCAAACCCATTGATATCAGCCAGAAGAACAAATATGACCGCTCAATGGCACATATCAGAGTATACGGTATC
Organism: uncultured Ruminococcus sp.; assembly: GCA_946183385.1. Classification (GTDB taxonomy): domain Bacteria; phylum Bacillota; class Clostridia; order Oscillospirales; family Ruminococcaceae; genus Ruminococcus. The sequence continues at coordinate 4,726 of CAMHBN010000047.1, read as the reverse complement.
ACCGTGGATGACAGGATACTCGCTGCCACACCGCTTTATCATTCTCTGGCAGAGCGCCTTGTCATACTTCCGCTTATCATCGGTGCCACTTCCGTCCTCCTTCCGAGATTTACGCCTGCCTTATGGCTTAAATGCGTGGAGGAACAGAAGCCGACATTCACAATTGCGGTATCAGCACAATTAGCACAGATACTTGAAACGCTCAAGCAGCCGGATGCTCCCGCGATAACAAGCTTTCGCAGCATAGTTTCTTCCTCGGCACTTCTTGAAGCGAGCGTGAAGTATGAACTCATAGACCTTCTGAAATGCGAATTCCACGAAATGTACGGCGCATCGGAGGTTTCGACTGTTACGGATATCTGCTTTCAGGATTCACGCGATAAGCAGAGTTCCGTCGGAAAGCCGTTTGACGAGGCTCAGGTGAGGATACTCCGCGATGAGAGCGAATCTGATTTCGATACTGACTGCGCCCCCTATGAGGTCGGAGAGATAGCGGTAAAGACCGCTCTTCAGTGCAAGGGCTATTACAAGCAGGAAGCCATGATGAAGGCGGCAATGTTCGGCGATTATTTCCGCACGGGCGACCTCGGCTACCTTGACGAAGACGGATATCTGTATTTCTCGGGCCGCAAGAAGGAGCTGATCATCACGGGCGCTGTCAATGTATATCCTCACGACATCGACGTGGTCATCGGACGGCTGCCCGAGATCGAAGAGTGCGCTGCTTTTTCCTATCCTGACGAAAGACTTGGAGAGGTCGTGGCTCTGGCTGTGGTCGAAAAAGAAGAACAAGAGATAAATGTACGCGCATTGAGAACATACTGCGCAAGGAATCTCGCTGATTTTCAGCAGCCCCATTTAATATTCAAGCTTGATAGACTGCCGAAAAATACGATGGGAAAGCTCCAGAGAATGGCAATTTTAGACTATATCAGAACATCAGGCATCAAGGAATGCTGAGTTCATGAGGGACCTGAGGATGAATGCATACAACAACAATCATGAGCTCAATTGCAGCTTGAAGGAAGCTCTGCTGAGCTGTGAAAAAATCGGATAAGAGGTGATCGGACATGAATATCGAAGGTATCAGGGTGCTCGACGCAACACTTCGTGACGGGGGTCTGGTCAACGACTTTTTCTTCGGCGATGAGTTCGTCAGAGCGCTGTATAAGGCTAATATCGACGCAGGTGTCGATTACATGGAGTTCGGATACAGAGCAAGCAGAAAACAGTTCGATCCGAAGTCCTTCGGGAAGTGGAAGTTTACAAGCGATGAAGACATCCTGAAAGTTATCGGTGAAAAAGACCCGAGAATGAAAATATCTGTCATGGTCGATGTGGGACGTACCGACTTCAAGGAGGATATCGGTCCAAAAAAGAACAGCCCCGTAGATCTGTTCCGTGTGGCAACGTATATCGACACCATTCCCGAAGCAATCGAGATGATCGGGCATATCAACTCCATGGGATACGAAACTACGTGCAATATCATGGCTGTCTCAAGGTGTACGGATGAGCAGATCGCAAATGCCCTCTACGCCTTAGCCGCGACACCTGTATCAGCAGTGTATATCGTCGACAGCTACGGCGCGCTTTACCCGAAGCAGACCCGCAAGCTGACAAGACTGTATCACAAGATACTGTCACCCGTGGGCAAAGATACAGGAATGCACGCCCATAATAACCAGCAGTGCGCTTTTGCCAATACCCTTGAAGCAAAGGATACCGGAGCAAAATGGCTCGACGTAACAGCATTCGGTATGGGGCGCGGAGCCGGCAACTGCCACTCCGAGGCGCTCATAGCATATCTGAACGGCAAGAGGTACCATGTTGAGCCGCTTTTAAAGCTCGTGACGGACTGGATGCTCCCGATGAAAGAATCAGGCATCGTCTGGGGATATAACACTTCATATATGCTTACAGGTCTGACAAATCAGCACCCGAGAACAGCTATTGCAGCCACAAAAAATAATGACACTCAGTACACAGAACAGTTGAAGTTCTTATCTTACCAGTAGAAAGGATATCGGGATGAAAGATATAGTTACTGTTGGTGTTGTCGGTGCTGGACGAGCACTTGAACTCCATGCGTTTGGCTATAAAAGATCAAATATTCCATGCAGGCTGAAAACTGTGATGGCAAGAAGAACGGAACAGATACGGCAGGCTATGGACCTGTACGGCTTTGAAAAGGGCACGACAGATTACAATGACCTGCTGAACGATCCCGAGATAGATGTCATTGACATCTGTACTCCCCCCTATGTTCACAAAGAAGAGATCATTCAGGCAATGCGCGCCGGAAAACACGTTATCTGCGAGAAGCCCCTCGTGGGATATTTCGGACGTCCCGGCGATCCCGAACCCATCGGTGAAAAGGTTTCCAAGAAGTATATGTATGAATGTCTGCTCAAGGACCTCGATGACCTGAGAGCCGTAAGGGCAGAAACAGGAAAGCGGTTCATGTATGCGGAAAACTTCGTATATGCGCCTGCTATCCTGAAAGCAGGCGAGATAATAATGGCAAAGAAGAGCAGGATACTTTACATGAAGGGCGAAGAAAGCCTCAAGGGTTCAAGTTCTGCTGTTGCAGGCGAATGGAACAAGACGGGCGGAGGCATTTTCATGCGTAACGGCGTTCATCCGCTCGGGGCTATCCTTTATCTGAAAGAGCAGGAATCCATCGCCCACGGACACAATGTTACGGTAAAGAGCGTTGTGGGAGACATGGGCTATGCGACTAAAAGGCTGAGCGAGCATGAGCATCGCCATATCGCAGCAAGACCGCACGATGTTGAAGACGCGGGAACTGCTGTCATCACCTTCACAGACGGCAGCAAAGCCACTATCATCTCTACAGACAACCTGCTCGGCGGCAGCAAGAACTATGTGGAGATATACGCCAATGATACGGCGATAAATTGCCGCCTGACCATGAACGATGCCATGGAGACCTACATGGTAGACGACGAGGGTATGGACGGCGTTTATCTTTCCGAGATGCTCCCCATCGTCACAGGCTGGAACAAGCCGTTTGTCGCGGACGAAATGCTGCGCGGATACTGCAACGAGATAGTTGACTTCATGGGAGCGGTCAGAGACGACAGAGAACCCGCAGGCTGCTTTGATCTTGCGGCACAGGTAATGAAGGTCACTTATGCGGCTTATTATTCCGATGAAGAAGGACGAAGGATCGACCTTGTGTAAGTTCGGTGCATGATATGGAAATAAAACAGTTTGTATGGGATGTTGTGGATTCAAATTCATGGCTTCTGGTCGAAAACGGTCACGGGTTGCTTTTTGATGCGATAGAAAGCGAGGACTTGTTCGGGAACATCAGAGATATTGACGACCTGACGGTCGTTCTGACCCACTGCCATTTTGATCATATCATCGGCTTGAATAAGCTGAGAGAAATAAAGCCCGACCTGAAGGTCGTTTCAACAAGGCTGTGCAGTGAGTACATCGGAGATCCCAGTAAGAATACCTCCAACACAGCAGCGGCTTTCCTTGGGTTCTATAAAGACGGCAAGGTGTCAGGCAATGAAGTTGCTCCGTTCCGCTGCGCCCCCTCGGATGAGACCTTCACCGATGAATACAGTCTGGACTGGTGCGGACATAAAATATATCTGAGATCAGTCAAAGGTCACAGTGCGGACAGCCTTATAGCGATAGCAGACGACAAGCTCCTCTTTTCAGGCGACACGCTTCTGCCGATACCTACGTTAACAAGGCTCAGGAGCGGCTCCACGAGGGCGTTCTGGGAAGAAGATATCCCGATGCTGCGGGAAATGAAGGATATCGAGCTTGTGTATCCCGGACACGGAAAAACGGGCAGGCTAAAAGAAATGCTGGAAATAAACAAGATGCCGGAAAGGTACAGAAAACTTTGAAAAAAGCAGTATTGATAAGTTGCTTTAACTGGTACGATGCAAGGCTGAAGCCTGTCAGAGATATACTGGCAGAACGAGGCTATGAGGTATCGGTACTGATAGCTGATTTTGATCATATAAAAAAGGAATTGGTTTATCCTCGTTCTGATGAGTGTACTTACCTCCATGTTCCCGATTATCGGAGCAATTTGTCCGTTGCCCGCATCATATCGCATATCAGTTTTGCGAAGCAGTGCAGGAGATTTATATACGAACACAGACCCGATATCATCTACTGTCAGGTCCCGCCCAACAAGGCAGCAGACTACTGCGCTTGCTATAAGAGGGAAAATCCCGATGTCAGGTTGATCGTCGATATCATTGACCTCTGGCCCGAATCAATGCCTGTCGGGATGCTCGGGAGCACGCCTCCGGCAAAAATATGGATGAACTGGAGAAACGAAGCGATAAAAGCTGCCGACCTTGTCATAACGGAATGCGGTATGTATCAGAACAAGCTGAAAAAACACCTCGTCGGCAAGCAGTACGGGACCCTTTACCTGTTCAGGAACCAGTCGGAGAGCGAAAGGAATGCGGTCCTCGGACATCTGCGCTCCGTAAGGGACAGCACCTGCCGTGAGGATATCAGCATCGGTTACGTGGGAAGCATCAATAACATCATCGACATCGAAGAGATAAAAAACATCATCTCGGGACTGAAAGCGGAGGGATTCCGCGTCTTCATGCATATTATCGGCGACGGAGAATCGCGCAGGGAATTCCTGTCTTCCATGAAGGAGGCGGGCGCCGACGTGAAATACTACGGAAAAGTATTCGACGAGACAGCCAAAGCC
>CAMHBN010000046.1 GCA_946183385.1 uncultured Ruminococcus sp. | reverse complement strand
TCTACGATGATCTCCTTGATCTTATCAAATACCATATTTTTATCCTCCAATCTTTTATTTATGGGGCTCCCGCTCACGCAGGAGACAGAAAAACGGTGTCACTCTGTGAACTCTCCGATTTTTCTAAACTTAGTATAGCGTTCTTTTAGTAAAACGTCAATATCTTTTTTGCATTTTTCGGGTATTTTATGTAACAAATATTCCTTGATATTTTCTGAAATTTTGTCTAAATCGTTATGTGCTCCGCCGAGAGGCTCCTCAATGATGGATTCCGCGACCCCGAGACGCACCATATCTTCGGCGGTTATCTTCATAATATTGCAGGCTTCCTCCTCGCGCTCGGCGTCCTTCCAGAGTATGCTCGCGAAGCCGCGCGGCGATATTACGGAGTACTGTGCGTTCTCGAGCATGGCGAGCTCGTCGCACACGCCGAGAGCAAGAGCTCCGCCGCTTCCGCCCTCGCCGAGGACGATGGAGATGATAGGAGTGCGCAGGGTCATGAACTCCGCGATATTGCGGGCGATAGCCTCGCCCTGTCCCCTCTCCTCAGCGGCAACGCCCGCGTAAGCTCCGGGGGTGTCGATGAAGCAGATAACGGGTCTGTGGAATTTCTCAGCCTGCTTTGCGAGGCGGAGAGCCTTCCTGTAGCCCTCGGGGAGCGGCATTGCAAAGTTGCAAGCCTTGTTCTCGTCGATGTCCCTGCCCTTGACCTGAGCTATCACGGTCACGGGAGTACCGTCGAGCGACGCTATGCCGCCGATGACAGCCTTGTCGTCGCCGTAGAAGCGGTCGCCGTGCATCTCATAGAAATCGCTGAATATCAGCGGTATATAGTCTCTTATGGTGGGTCTGCCCTTGGTATGAACAAGCTTCAGGCGTTCCCACGCAGTCTTTTTCTCGTCCACAGGTCAGACCTCCTTTCCCTTATAGCCGTGGAGCTCGAGGATATGTCCGAGAGTAGCCCTCATGCGCTTTCTCTCGACTATCATATCTACAAAGCCCTTTTCCTGCATGAATTCGGCAAGCTGGAAGTCCTCGGGGAGGCGCTGCTTCATCGTGCTCTCGATGACGCGGCGTCCCGCGAAGCCGATGAGTATCTTCGGCTCGGCGATGATGACGTCCCCGAGCGAGGCAAAACTCGCCGTAACGCCGCCCGTAGTCGGGTCGGTGAGGACGGTTATGTACAGTCCGCCGTTGTCGCTGTGGAGCTTGACGGCTCCCGAAGTCTTAGCCATCTGCATGAGGGAGACGATACCCTCCTGCATACGGGCACCGCCCGAAGCCGTGAACAGCACGACGGGCAGCCCTTTCTCGGTGGCGTACTCGAAGGCGCGCGCAATCTTCTCGCCGACAACGCTTCCCATCGAACCCATCATATAGTTTGAGTCCATAACGCCTATCACGGTCTTTACGCCCTTGATTGTGGCTGTACCCGTAACAACGGCGTCCTTCAGACCCGTGGACTTGCGGAGCTCCTTCTGCTTCTCGGCATATTCGGGGAAGTCGATGGGATCGCCGCTGATGAGGTCGGAGTCGAGCTCGGTGAAGCTTCCTCTGTCAACGGTTATGGCGATACGCTCGCTCGCGGGAAGTCTGCCGTGGTAGTTGCAGTTCGGGCAGACCCTGTGGAGCTCCTCGTATTTATCCATTGGTACGGGGCTCTGACATCTCGGACATTTGAAAGAGGGCTTTTCGTCCTCGTCGCCGCCGTTGAAGCGGAGCTTAACAACATTGAAAAAATCGTCAAACATCTGTTATGTCACCCCTTATTTCTTGCTTTTTTCCACAAATCTGTTGAGGAAGCCTATGTCGTAGTTTCCGCTGAGGAACTCAGGCTGCTTGATTATCTCGAGCTGGAAGTCGATGTTGGTGTCCACGCCGTCAACGATGAACTCGGAGAGAGCCCAGCGCATCTTGCGGATAGCGTCGTCGCGGTCGGAGCCGTGAGCTATGAGCTTGCTTATCATCGAGTCGTAGTACGGTGTTATCGTGTAGCCCTGATATACCGCACCGTCAATGCGTATGCCCGGACCTCCCGGAACGTACAGGGCATTGATAGTACCCGGCGACGGACGGAAGTTCAGCTTCGGGTTCTCCGCGTTGATACGGCACTCTATCGCGTGACCGCGCATCTTGATGTCGTTCTGCGTTACGTGGAGCGGCTGTCCCGCCGCTATCTCTATCTGCGCCTTTACGATGTCGAAGCCCGTTACCTCCTCGGTTATCGGGTGCTCGACCTGTATGCGCGTGTTCATCTCCATGAAGTAGAAATCGCGGTTCTCGTCCACGAGGAACTCTATCGTACCCGCGTTGTAGTAGCCGCACTGCTTTGCCGCAGTAACAGCCGCCTCGCCCATCTGTCTGCGGAGCTCGCAGTCCACGATAGGGCTCGGGCACTCCTCCAGCACCTTCTGATTGCGTCTCTGCATAGAGCAGTCGCGCTCGCCGAGGTAGATGTAGTGTCCCTGTCTGTCAGCTATCATCTGTATCTCGACATGGTGGGGATTTATCAGGAATTTCTCGATATATACGGTATCGTCGCCGAAGAAGCTCAGAGCCTCCTGCTGAGCGGCAGTCATCTGCGCCTCGAGGTCTTTCGGCGAATCCACGCGGCGTATACCGCGTCCGCCGCCGCCTGCGGAAGCTTTAACAAGCACGGGGTAGCCGCACTTCTCGGCTATCTTCTTAGCCTCGGCAAGGCTCTTGACAGCTCCCTTCGAGCCGGGTATAACGGGGACTCCTGCCGCCGCCATAGTCTCCTTGGCAGCCGCCGTGTCGCCGAGCATTTCTATCGCCTTGTAGGAAGGTCCGATGAAGGTTATGCCGTTTTTCTCGCAGAGACGCGCGAACTCCGCGTTCTCCGAGAGGAAGCCGAAGCCGGGGTGGATAGCGTCCGCGCCGACGTTGAGAGCCGCCTGTATGATAGCGTTCATATTGAGGTAGCTGTCCTTGGTCGCGGGAGGACCTATACATACCGATTCATCGGCGATCTGCGCGTGCAGGGACGTCCTGTCGGCGGTGGAATACACCGTGACGCAGCGTATGCCGAGCTCGCGGCAGGCTCTGATTATGCGTACCGCTATCTCGCCTCTGTTGGCGATGAGTATTTTTTTGAACATTTATAATGTATCTCCTTTGAAAAGTAGGACATATTCGGGCGGATGATATCCGCCCCTACAAATTATCTTTACTGCTCCTTGTCTCCGTCAGTAACTACAAAAGTTATCTCGCAGGATACGGCTCTCTCTCCGCCTACCGACGCCAGAGCCCTGCCAGTACCGATAGGTCCTCTCTGCTTGATCATCTCGACCTCGAGGTCGAGCACGTCGCCGGGGACTACCTGTCTGCGGAACTTAGCCTTGTCGATGCCGCCGAACAGACCTATCTTGCCCTTGAATTCGGGCTTTGAGAGCATACATACAGCTCCCGCCTGTGCGAGCATCTCCACCATCAGCACACCCGGAGTCACGGGATAACCGGGGAAGTGCCCCTTGAACCAGAAGTCGTCCTCCTTGATGTACTTGCGGGCGTGAACCTTCACGCCGACCTCCATGTCCACTATCTCGTCGATGAGGAGGAAGGGGTCGCGGTGAGGGATTATCTCCATTATCTGCTCTTTATTCATAAGTATATCAGACATAGTTTTTACTCCTTAGCTATGTTATTTCCATTTATTACAGCGCTGATGTCGTTGTCCGCGAGCATCGAGCCCTCGCCGTCAGCCCAGCGTGTGCGGTACTTGTCGAAGGGATTCTCCTTGCGCTCGCTGATGAGGTCGTCGGTCGCCTCTTCCTCGCTGTAGCTCTCCATGCCGCCTTCCTCGGCGTTTTCCTCGTCGCGTATGTACGACAGCGTCAGCTCCACGAAATGCGGATAGCCGACCTCGTCCTTTATCTCGTTATCGACTTTATTCATTGCTCCGATGAGGATAACGTTTGCTATCGTCAGTCCGATGAAACCGTAGTTCACTGGAAAGAGCATTAGACTTATCACCAGCACGAGCCGCGAATCGTACATCTTCCTTATCAGTACGAGCCACACGAACAGGACGATGTATATCGGCACGGGAAACAGCGTTACAAACATATTTCCGCCCGTAGTGAAGCCCAGCGGTCCTCTGCCGCCCGAAACATAGAACAGCAGGGACGTATACGAGCTCGCCGCGGAAAGGACACCGAGCGCGAGCATGATGACGTTGAACACCACCATCAGCCAGAAGTCGCGCATGAATCTCCAGCGCTTCCTCTGCATATCGTACATGTGCATATTGAAATCCTTAGCCTCGGCGTACATCTCCGAGGAGGTGACGTTGAGGTAAGCCGCCTGAATATCGAGCGGCGTTATGTATTTGAGGTCTTGTATCGTCACAGGAATTCATCTCCCTCCGAACGCCGGTGCCTGGTGCGCTCCTTTATACTGTCGTAAGTGAGGTCGAGCACGCTGTGGGCGTCACTCTCGACGGTAGTGACGTTGAGCCGCACGAACGCGGGATAGCCCGCCTCATGCGAGAGCTTCTCGTCCGTTTTGGTGTACCACCACGCCATTATCACGTTTACCGCGACTATAAGGAAACCCAGCGGGAACACCGCCAGAAGAACGGGAAGCGAGCAAAGCATTACCAGCTTCGGGTCGCGCTGGAACCTGAATATGATGTAGTAGCCGAAAAGTCCGTAGTACGCGACAAGTCCGAGAAACACCGCCGCGATAGCCGCATAGGTCATTATCCGTCCGAAATCGCCCGCGGCGTAGAAGCCCATATCGGCAAGCGTTTGTGTTGCCAGCATAAAGCAGACCCATGCGAGCGGAAGAGGCAGATGCACGATGAACCATATACCCGTAATGACATCGACGCGGCGCTTTTCTGCGGCATTCGTCACCATTGCCATATTGTAGCGGCGCGCCTCGTCCATCATCTCGGGCGAGGTGACGTTGAAGGTGCCCTTGTCAATGATGTTCTGCGTGATGTAGGTAAGCTCCGACAGCCTCATTTGATTATCATTATGGGCTGGTCGAACTCAACAGCCTGCCCGTCGGCAACGAGTATGCGCTCGACAACGCCGTCGAACTCGGACTGCACCTCGTTCATCAGCTTCATCGACTCGATTATCATGATGACGTCGCCCTTCTTGACCTTGTCGCCTATCTTCACGAACGGCGGCTTGTCGGGCGAGGGCGAGCGGTAGTACGTGCCCACTATGGGCGCCTTCACGATGTTGCCGCCGTTAGCCTCGTCCTTCACGGGAGCCGCCTGCGGCTGAGGCTCGGGAGCACCTGCCCCCATCGGAGGCATCGGAGGCATACCCATAAGGGGTGCGGGTACGCACTTCTTGCCCTTGATAGTTATAGTTCTGCCGCCCTCTGTTATCGTTATCTCCGAAAGCTCCTTGTCGTTGATTATGTCTGCAAGGCTGCTTATCGTGTCAAGGTCGGTCATGCCGAATATCTCGTTCATCTTATGTTCTCCTTAGTCTGTTACTTTTTTGAAGCAGAGCGTTGCGTTGTGTCCGCCGAAGCCGAGCGAATTCGACAGAGCCGCGCGCACCTCCTGCCTGATGTTGCCGTTTACGCAGTAATCGAGGTCACATTCCTCGTCGGGGACTTTATATCCCACAGTCGCGTGGATAAGCCCCTCCTCTATGGTCTTGGCGCAGATGATAGCCTCTATACCGCCCGCCGCGCCGAGAAGGTGTCCCGTCATGGACTTGGTAGAGCTTATCTTCACCTTGTATGCGTCCTCGCCGAATGCGAGCTTTATCGCGGCAGTCTCGTACTTGTCGTTGAGACCCGTTGATGTGCCGTGCGCGTTGATGTAGTCAACATCGGAGGGCTTCAGACCTGCCTCCTGCATAGCGAGCGACATACCCATTCCCGCCGCTTCTCCCGAAGGCATGGGCGAGGTCATGTGGTAGCCGTCGCAGGTGGCGCCGTAGCCTGCCACCTCGGCGTATATCTTGGCTCCGCGAGCCTTCGCGTGCTCGTACTCCTCGAGTACGACGATTCCGCTTCCCTCTCCGAGCACGAAGCCGTTTCTCTCCTTGTCGAAGGGTATCGACGCGCGTGAGAGGTCGTCGCTCTTGGTGAGAGCCTTCATATTGGCGAAACCGCCGTAGGTGAACTCAACATTGGTGCTCTCCGTACCGCCCGCGACAGCCGCATCGAGGTAGCCGTCCTTTATCTTGCGGAAAGCCTCGCCGATAGCGTGTGTAGCCGTCGCGCAGGCTGTGGTGATGTCGAAGTTGGCGCCGCGGAAGCCCGTCTTCATCGAGATGGTACCCGCCGCCATATTGCTTATCATCATCGGGATATAGAACGGGGAAATGCGTCCCGGTCCCTTTTCGAGGTATCTCTCATACTCACTGAGGGTGAGGTCTATGCCGCCTATTCCCGAGCCGACGATAACGCCTGCTCTATACGGGTCGAGGTCGGAGAAGTCCGTGCCCGCGTCTGTGAGCGCCTCGTGTGCCGCTACAAGTGCGTACTTGGTGAACATATCCATGCGCTTGGACTCCTTCTTGTCGAAGCAGCCCTCAACGTCGAAGTAATCCTCCTCGTTGAAGTCGCGGACTATGCCCGCTATCTTCACGCCTGTACGCTCCGTATCGAATTTATCAATGAAGGAGAAGCCTATCTTGTTTGCCTTTATGCCCTCCCAGAATTTTTCAACTCCTGTACCGAGGGGAGTTACCGCTCCCATGCCTGTTATTACTACTCGTCTGCTCATAAAATATCCTTTCATTCAATTGCTGAAATAAATGGTAAATCAGTGAAAAGTGAATAACGAATAACGAATAGTGAATAGAAAAGGTATCGCTTCGCGATATTATTCAAATATGTCAGCGTCAGCTGACACAGCAGCTATTCACTCTTCACTATTCTCTATTCACTACATTGAAAGTCCGCCCGATATCTCGATGACCTGTCCTGTGATGTAGCTCGCGTTGTCGGAGACGAGGAAGGATACCACGGAGGCTATCTCCTCGGGCTCGCCGTAGCGCCTGAGAGCTACCGCGTCAAGCATCTTCGCCTTGAGCTCGTCGGACAGCACCTCCGTCATCGGAGTGCGGATAAGTCCCGGAGCAACGGCGTTGCAGGTGATGTTGCGCTTGCCGTACTCCTTTGCCACGGACTTCGTCATGCCGATGATAGCCGCCTTTGATGCGGAGTAGTTGACCTGTCCGGGGTTGCCGTACAGACCCGCAACAGACGAAACATTGACTATCCTGCCGCTCCTCTGCTTGCCCATAACGCTGCAGACGAGCTTCATCATATTGTACACGCTCTTCTGGTTGACAGCGATGACAGCGTCGTAGATGTCCTCGGTCATACGCGCAAGGAGGATGTCCTTGGTGATACCTGCATTGTTTACGAGGGCGTCTATCGTGCCGAAGTCAGCCTTGACCTGCTCGACCATTGCCTCGCAGTCCGCATACTTGGACACGTCCGCCGCGTAGCACTCAGCCTTCACGCCGAATGCGCGGCACTCCTCCGCCACCGCGAGAGCCTTTTCCTTGTCGCTGTCGCTCGGATAGTGGTTGATAGCCACATCAAAGCCGTCCTTCGCGAGCCTTTTCGCTATACAAGCTCCGATACCCTGTGAAGCACCTGTTATTATCGCTGTTGCCATAGTTGTTTCCTCCGTGTTTATGTTTTTTCTCGCGGGACGCCGAGGGCGGCGTCCCCTACATTGATTCTATCATACTCCTGATAAATCGCAACGTACAAAATGTAATTTCTGCCGTTACAAATGTAATTATCTCGCAAGAAGTTTCTCCGCGCCTGCCATTATCTCCTCAACGATGTCCTTGCAGGGCTTTATCTCGTTGACCATTCCCGCGATAGCTCCGCAGAGGAACGAGCCCTCGTCCACGTTGCCGTCAACGACAGCCTTGCGGAGCGAGCCGAGCGTTATCTGCTCGAACTCCTCGGGCGAGAGGGTGCCGTCCTTTTCGCCGTTGGCAAGCTTCTTTGAGAACTTGGTCTTTATGTTGCGGCACGGGTGACCCGTATAGCGTCCCGTAACTACGCTGTCCGTGTCCTTAGCCTTGATGACGAGCTCCTTGAACGTGGGGTGTATCTGACACTCCTCGGACGCAAGGAAGCGCGTGCCTATCTGTACGCCCTCAGCTCCGAGCATGAACGCCGCCGCCATGCCTCTGCCGTCAGCGATACCGCCCGCCGCGATAACGGGTATCTCCAGCGCGTCCACGACCTGAGGAACGAGACACATCGTCGTGTTCTCACCGATATGACCGCCGCTCTCCGTGCCCTCGGCAACTACAGCGTCAGCGCCCGCACGCTCCATACGCTTTGCGAGAGCCACCGACGGAACAACGGGGATGACCTTTATTCCCGCTTCTTTCCACGCGGGGATGTATTTGCCCGGGTTGCCCGCGCCCGTTGTGACAACTCTCACGCCCTCGTCTATGCAGAGCTGAGCGAGGTCGTCGGCATTCGGGCTCATAAGCATTATATTCACGCCGAACGGCTTATCTGTCTTTTCCTTGCACTTGCGGATCTGGTCACGGAGGTAGTCTATCGGAGCGCTTCCGCCCGCGATAAGTCCGATACCGCCCGCATTCGACACCGCAGAGGCGAGAGTATGCTCGGCTACCCAAGCCATACCGCCCTGAATTATCGGGTACTCACAGCCCAAAAGCTCGGTTATACGTGTTTTCATAAGTTGTCCTCCTTTGATTTGGCTATTAGTCTCAGCGCCTCGTCTGTCACCTCTTCCGCGGTGTAGTCCGAGGGCTGTTTATCGCTGAACATTCCGCGCCCGACCATGTCCTGCGCCGCCTTTACTCCCGCGGAGTTATGCACGGCGAAGTCCGCCAGCATACGGCTGAACTTCGCGCTGTCGGTGTTGTACAGGAGCTCCCTTATCGTCTGGAGCGCCCGCTGCACGTCGCCGAGCTCGTTATCGAGCCACGTGACGCGGATATTCTTGTTTCTGGTGAAGTCGCTCTTGCCGAGCAGGTGCATAGCTCCGCCGAAATCGTCCCTTGCGGCAATCTCGACATTGCGTATCCCGCCCATAACGAGCGTCCCCATGCACATCACGCACGGCTCAAGCCCCGCATGGAGCGTATAGCTGTGCTTGTCGGGGAATCTCTCCGTGTCCAGACCTCTTACCGCTTCGGTCTCGGCATGAGCCGCGGAGGGATTGGGTATAGTGCGCTCGCCCGTCATATTCCTGCCCTCGGAGATGATGTTCCCGTCGGCGTCGGTGATGACGGCGGCTATAGCCTTGCTCCCCTCGCACACCGACTGCCATTCGAGCTCGAATATGCGCTTCCAGTGGGCGGGGAGGTCTCCGTACTGCATATCAGTATTCAAATATCGCACCCGCGTAGGTCAGACCTGCTCCGAAGCCTATGAGTGCGAGCTTCTGTCCGCGCTTGATTATGCCCTTCTCGACGGATTCACACAGCGCGAGCGGTATCGACGCGCTCGAGGTGTTGCCGTAGTGGTCGAGGGTCACGATGAACTTCTCCATCGGAGCTCCGAGGTTCTTGGCGGCTGTCTCGATAATGCGGATATTAGCCTGATGCGGCACGAACCAGTCGATGTCCCCGGGAGCTATGCCCGCCTTGTCCGCCGCGAGATGGAACGCCTTCGGCAGAGCCTTTGTCGCGAACTTGTATACCTCCTTGCCGTCCTGATACAGCTTGTGGAGGCGCTTCTCGGGAAAGCCGTCGTCGAAATCGGAATCTATCTTCACTTCCTCGGCAACGCCTACAGCCCTCGCGTAGAGGAGCCGTCCGCCGCTTCCGTCCGCGCCGAGCCCCGATGTGAAGAGCGTGTCGCTGTACTCCACGACTGCCGCCGCCGCGCCGTCTCCGAAGAGTATGCACGACGACCTGTCGCCGAAATCGAGGAAGCGGGAGAGCGCCTCCGCCGCGACGATGAGCACGTATTTGAGGCTGCTGTCAGTCGCGAGGAAGCGGTGCGCCGTATCGAATGCGTAAACGAAGCCCGAGCACGCGGCGTTCATATCGAACGCTGCGGCATTGACCGCGCCCGTCTCGCTCTGCACCATGCAGGCAACGCTCGGGGTGTGGAAGTCGTTGGTGGCCGTCGTCGCGATGACGAGCCCGATATCCTCAGGAGATATCCCCGCCTGCGCAATGGCTTTTTTAGCAGCTTCCGAGCCCATATACCACACGGGCTCCCAGCCTGCCATACGCCTCTCGACTATGCCCGTGCGAGTTCTTATCCACTCGTCGTTGGTCTCGACGAAGCGCGTGAAATCGTCGTTTTTGAGCGTCTGTTCGGGAAGGTAGCTCCCCATTCCCAGTATTTTTATGCCCATATTCCGTCTCCTTTTTGATGTATATCATAAAGTAAAGAATCGTCGTTTATCTCTGTGGGACTCTGTCCCAGACCCTGCAAAGGGGCACAGCCCCTTTGAATCCAACTACGAGCCCGCTCGCTTTGCTCGCTCAGTCCGTACAAAAGGTTCAATCTGCTTTCAGCGGGCAGCAATCGCGGGTATAAACTTGCCGTCCTTCGTTAGTAAGCGCGTTTACAAGCGTCTCCGCGAACCGCCCGCAGGGGAACCCTGCCTTTCGGCGGACAGCAAATGTAGGGGACGGCTTCCTCGGCGTTCCGCACACAAGCTCTTGCTTTTTACACGATTATGTGTTATATTATTACTATACCGCTGTGAAGCCATATTCATAGCAGTATAACATACAAATATATTATAAAT
>CAMHBN010000045.1 GCA_946183385.1 uncultured Ruminococcus sp. | reverse complement strand
GAGCTGGCTGTCGTAGAGGTAGCCGAAGGAGTAGTCGCCGATGTAGTCGAGCTTGCTGCCGAGGCGCACGCTCTTGAGCTCAGGGCAGGCGAAGAATGCATTGAAGCCGACGCTCTCGAGCTCCTTCGAGAATTTCACGCTGCTGAGCTTGCTGCACGTCTCGAACGCATAGTTGCCTATTGTCTTCACGTGCGAAAGGTCAGCCTCCTCGAGGCCGGGGTTGCCGCAGAATGCCGAGGTGCTTACCGTCTCGACGCTCGCGGGAGCCTTGTACTTCTTGTCCTGCTTGCCGCGGGGATAGACGAGTACGGTCTTCTTGTCGCGGTCGTAGAGAACGCCGTCCTGCGACGAGAAGGCTCCGCCCTCGCCGTCTGTAACGTTTATCTCCTCGAGAGCCGCGCAGTCCACGAAGGGCTCGTTGCCCTCGATGTATTCGCAGCTTCCGGGAAGCGTAAGCTTTTTCAGGCTTGCCGAGAACATATTCTCGCCGATGGTCTTCAGACCCTCCGGGAGGATCAGCTCCGTGATCTGTTCATTATTGGCGAATGCGCCCTTATACAGTCCTACTACCTGATGTCCGTCCATTTCGGCGGGGACGGTGACGACTTCGTCCATCGACACGCAGGCAGTGATATAAGCCTCGCCGTCTATGAGCGCGTACTCGTAGTCCTCGAAGGAGTGCCTGTCAAGGCTTTTGTACTCCTCCTCGGCGGCGGCAGCCTCCGCCGTCATAAAGGTGAATTTGTTGGTGTAGCCGTATTCGGTATCGGAATCGGAGCAGTACTGCTGAGCAGCTGTGCCCGCCGTACCGACGATGACAAAGCTTTCGTCCATATTCTCGTTCTCGTCGTAGCCGAACGCGCAGTAGCCTATCTCCTCTATGGTAGCGGGGATAGTCACCTTGCTGAGAGACGTTCCCGCGAACGAGCTCTGTCCTATGTAGGTGATATTGGGCGGGAGCTCGACCTCTGAAAGCTTTTTACAGCAGTAGAACGCCGCAAGTCCTATACCTGCGGTGGAGTCCGAGAACTTGACGGAGGTGAGCGATATGTCGTTGATAAATGCCATAACGTCGATGTACTCGATAGCCGTGCCGCTCATATCTATTTCCTCGAGGAACTGGCAGAAGCTGAACGAGTGGCGTCCGATGGTCTTGAGCGAGCCGGGGAGCTTTATGCTCTTGAGTCTCGACTCCGCAAAGCCCGCAACGCCTATCTCTGTCACGCTGTCGGGGACGGTGTAGCTCTCGCGCTCGTTTGCGGCGGGATAGTGCACGAGCTTGGTCATATCCTTGGAGAAGAGCACTCCGTCCTGCGAGCAGTAGTTCTTATTGTCGGGCGAGACCTCTATCTCCGTGAGATTGAGGCAAGACGCGAACGGGTCGTCCGTGGAGATGTATTCTATGCCCGCGGGAATGATTATCTTTTCCGCGTGGCTTCCGAGGAAGGCGTCGGTCGCGAGCTCGGTTACGGGCTTGCCGCCGAGGGTGTCGGGTAAGGTTATTTCCTTGTCCTCGAGCGTGTTTCCGATGATAGTGGCGTTGCCTGCCGAGTCAACAGTATAGCGGAAGCCCGCTTCCTCCTCGCCTTCTTCGACAGCTGCCTCGTCGGCGTCCTCGGTCACGGAGACTTCGTCCTCGCCCTCGGCATAGCCCGACATCACGGGAGCCGCGGCATTTCCGAAGCAGAGCAGCAGTCCCATCAGGAAAGCGGCTGCCTTTTTATGGTCTTTCATGTTTTTCCCTCTCTTTATTGGAAAATTGCAAAATTACGCTTCATACATTATAACACAATAATTCGCGGATTGCAACGTATTTCACACACATTTCCGCTTTAACACATTCTTTTCAAACAAGAGGCAAGATGTAGGGACGGATATTATCCGCCCGTCAATATACCGATAAACCGCCTGTCCCCTACGTTGCACTCCGCGATTGCTACCCGCCGAAAGAAGACTGTGCCGCTTGTACAGACTGAGCGAGCTTGCGAGCGGCAACGAAATTCGGGGTCAGGGGTGACTCCCCGCAGTGCGGGGAGATGTCAGCGAAGCTGACAGAGGGGACGGGCTGTTCAGCGGTGTTCCCCTGCAGGGTCTGGGGCGGCGCCCCAGCGGGTCAAAGGCAGAGCCCTTGTCTGAACTCTCCTCGCCCTTGCTATTTATCAAAAAATGTGGTATAATCAAAGCCGACTACTAACAGAAAGAAATGATGCTATGTTCCTCGATGACCTGCGTTTCAGCCTCAACGCCACTATGCCCGTCTTCCTGATGATGGTGTTCGGCTATATCTGCCGCAGGATAGGTCTGCTCGACGAGCACACCACCTCCAAGGTCAACCGCTTCACGTTCAGGACGCTCCTGCCCGCGCTGTTGTTTGCCGACCTCTCTAAAGCCGATTTCCGCACAGTCTGGGACTCGAAATTCGTCCTCTTCTGCGTGGGCGTGACCCTGCTGAGCATACTCACTGCGGGCGCGTATTCCCTCCTGCACAAGGACAGGGCTGAGCGCGGCGAGATAATACAGGCTTCCTACCGAAGCAGCGCGGCTGTGCTCGGTATCGCTTTCGTCCGCAACATCTACGGCGACTCGCTGATGGCGGCGCTTATGGTACTCGGTACTGTGCCGCTGTACAACATCGCGGCGGTGACTGTGCTGTCGCTGACCTCGCCCGAGAAAAAGGGCGACGGCAAGCGCTCGCTCGCGCGGAATACCGCCAAGGGCATTGCCACGAACCCCATTATCCTCGGTATCGTCGTGGGTATGTCGTGGTCGCTGCTGAGGATACCCCAGCCCGTCATACTGGAGCGGTCGGTGTCCTACCTCGCGAATATGGCGACTCCGCTGTCGCTCATCGCGCTCGGAGCCTCCTTCCGCACGAGCGAGGCAAAGGGCAGGGTACGCGTCACAGTGGGTATCGCGTTCATCAAGCTGGTGCTGTTCTGCGCGGTATTTCTGCCAGCGGCTGTGTACCTCGGATTCCGCGGCGAGAAGCTGATAGCGATACTCGTCATGCTCGGCAGCGCCACCACGGGAAGCTGCTTCGTTATGGCGAAAAATCTCGGACACAAGGGCGCGATAACCGCCTTCGCGGTCATGCTGACCACCCTGTGCAGCGCGTTCACGCTTACGACGTGGCTGTTTCTGCTCAAAACTATGGATCTGATATAAAAAATCCCCGAAGCGGTATGACAGATACCCATATAGAAGTTTTGCCCCGAAGCGTTTCAAATCGCTTCGGGGCATTGTATTAATTATCCTGCTCAGATAAATCAGAATTTATCTGAATCCATAAAGACCTTTGAGCCTGTTGCTCCTGTTTGTCCTTGATACTTTCCATTGTATGGATTTAGTGCATGATCGTCCATTTCTGCAAATACTAACTGTCCTACTCTACGTCCGCACTTAAGCTCGATAGCACATCTGTTAGCATTATATAATTCTAATGTTATCTCACCTTTGAAACCGGGATCGACCCACCCTGCATTCTGAATAAACAACCCCATTCGACCAAGAGAACTTCTGCCTTCAACGAATGCCGTTAGATTATCAGGCAATTCAAAATACTCCATCGTTGTTGCCAAAACGAATTGCCCGGGTAAAATCAAGTAAGTATCGGTTTTAATGGTCTTATAGCTTATCTTATTGTCCAATGTAATTATTCCTGAAGGAGTGTCATCAACAACGCTGAATGTATCGCTTAACCGTATATCGACACTTGCGGGTTGTATTTGTTCTTTTATAAGCGGTTTGATTACCAAAGAGTTTTCATCAAGCATTTTTATAATCGTTTTATCGGATAATATCATTTTTACAGCTCCTCTCGATGCAGATCCGATTTGTATTCGCATTCATTATAATACAGTATTACTGACATGTCAACAGAAACTCCATAGTACTTCTGACCTTGCATCAGAAATACTATGGCGAAAAACTTCTATATCAGCATCGCATATACCGCTTCGGGGATTTTTTTATTCGGCTGTTTTGCTCTCAATGAGCTTCTGGCGCATGATGATGAAGTCGAATGTATCGACGGACTTGTCGCCGTTCAGATCCGCGGCGCTGAACTGCTGTTCGGTGAACGTACCCGCGCCGAGCAGGTAATTCTGGAGCAGTACCGCGTCGGATATGCTTATCTTGCTGTCGCTGTTGAGGTCGCCCGCGGTGATGTCGGCGCTTTCGAGCGTGAATACCGAGTTTATGATCGTGAACTTTTCGCCGCTCGTGTCCTCGGCTTCTATGTAGTATACGTAGGTGCCCGCATCAAGCTTGCTGAAATCTATCTTGCTGCCGAAGTCGCCCGCGAGGTCATACTCCTTCGCGTTGGGAGCAGCCTCCGCAGTCTGTACCGCGATCATGCCGTCCTTTTTGTACACGCCGCCCCATACCTTTACGATGGGGAGATTCGACGTGATGACGCCCTTTATGTCAAACGCGAAGCCGACCTCTGAGGATGCCGCGGGAGTAGTCTGACCTGCGACAGTCATTCCCGGTTCAGCAGTTTCGATCTTCTGAATGTAATCCATTGAAACGCAGCCGCTTACGCCGCCGTATACGACGTGAGCCCACTTGCCGTCTGCCTTGGTGACTTCAAATTCGGCGTATGCGGGTATCTTTCCCACTGCGGCGGTGTCCGAGCCGTGTCCCTCCCTTATGTTCAGGAAGGTTGTTACGTCCTTGGTGGTGTATTTGCCTGCGTAGCTCTCGGAGCACGAACAGCCTGCGGGAGCACTCTCGATCAGCTGTATAAATTCCATGGAGACGCAGCCGCTGATGCCGTTATATTCAACGTGAGCCCACTTGCCGTCGCCCTTGGTGACAGTGAACTGCGCTCCTGCGGGTATCTGTCCGCGGACGGCGGTATCAGAGCCGTGTCCTGCTCTTATGTTGAGGTAGGTGGTCACGCCCTTGGTGGTGTATGTGCCTGCGCAGTCGTCGGTGCAGCTGCACGCGGGAGCCGCCCCTGCGGGGGAGGCGTTGGGATTCGTGATAGCGACGCTGTCATAGGTGAAATACGACAGCGGGTCGTAGTAGGTCCTGCACGGCCAGCCGCTGAGAAGGCTGTCGCATATACCGAAATGAAGGTGATTGCCGCTCGACTGACCCGTGCTGCCGACGTGACCGATGAGGTCGCCGCCCGACACAGCCTGTCCCGCGTATACCTCCACTGACGAGCAGTGCGCGTAGAAGGTGTACACGCCTAAGTCCTCGTGGTAGAGGATTATCATATTGCCGTAGGCGTCCATCCAGCTCGATGAAACGCAAGTGCCGGGGTAAGCCGCGAGAACGTTTACACCATAGTCGGCTTCGATGTCGATGGCGTTGTGGTAGCCCGAGGCGTCGCTGACATTCCTCTGCGGGTCGAAGTATGTGGTGATGTTCTGGTACGACTTATCGACGGGCCATACCGCCGATACAGCTCCCGACGCATCCGACGTGCGGAGCTTTGTGCAGTTCGGGACTGCAACTATCATAACTGCGGCAAGCAGCAGTGCCGCCGCCTTTTTTATTATCCTGTTCATTATATATAACTCCTGACAGTAGGTATTTTCCCCTTTTTCAGTGACCGACGTCCGTTTTACGTGTGTACGGCTCAGTCACCACAAGTAGTATGATACCATATTTCACCCCGAATGTCAAACTGCGAACCAAAAAAGAGTTCGTCTGACTGTGAAAATCCCGTTATTACACAAAAATAGAACAGGTGTTTTGTCAATAATAGCAAGGGCTCTGCCCTTGACCCGCCAGAGGCTCTGCCTCTGGATTTCGCTGGGGCGCTGCCCCAGACCCTGCCAAAGGGCACAGCCCTTTGGAATCCAACTACGAGCCCGCTCGCAAGCTCGCTCATTCTGTACAAACGGTATAGTCTGCTTTCGGCGGGAAGCAAAAAGTATGCCGTTTCTCTTCCAATGCCAGCCGTCGAAGGACGGCGAAGAAGAGTCAAAAGTCGGCAAATTGGGGTAGGAGAGGAAGGGGGAGCGCGAGGGGGGAAACGTAGGCAGGGGGAAAGTGCCGACTTTTGTGCCAGTTTTTTTCTTTCCCCCGACCGAAGTGTCCCCCTCGCTTCCTCGGGCGCACGCTGTGCGCCCCTACATCAGTCCGCGACAGCATACAAAAAACCGCTAAGGTAGTCCCTCAGCGGTCTTCTGCGAAAGTGTGCGTTTATGCAAAGAATAATTCCTTGATCTCGATGTTGTCCGTGCCTCTGAAGCGTATCGTCACGTCGAACCTGTCCTTGTTGGCTGTCGCGGGGACTGATATATCCGTCCACAGGTCGGAGGGCGAGATAGCGGCTGTCTGACCGTTTATCTCGACGCTTCCCGCGCCGTTTCCGCGGTAGCAGATACCGATACGACCCGCATTTCCCGTGAAGTAGCGGAAGCGTATGAGCGTGCCGTCCGCGACCTCGCTGATGAAGCGCTCGGTATAGCGCTCGATGCCTCTTTCCTCCGCGCTGACGGACTTGTCAGCACTTCCGAGAGTGCGGTGGTTGACGTTCGGGAAGCTCTCGGTGAATATCTTGTTCGAGCCGTGCGGCATATGTCCGTTGGTGATATGACAGGCAATTGTCGCGGGATAGCGACCCTCTGCGCGGAGAGGACTTCCGTTCAGCCCACAGCTTGAGATCTCAACCTGCTTGATGCTCCCGTCGGGAGCAATCGTTATCGGCTCTGCACAAGCCTGTCTGCTGTAGTCGGACTTGTGCGTGAGGCGGTGGTAGAACACGTACCACTGCCCGTTTATCTCGATGATACTGCCGTGGGTAGTACCTGTCATATTCATTCTTGTGTCGTCGCTGACGCCGTTAACGCCGACATCGCCGTTCGAGACGATAGTGCCGCCGAAGGTGAAGTCCCTGTCGGGGTAGTCGCTGACGGCGTAGCAGAGCTCGTGGTTCTTCTGCGAGGAGTAGACGAAGTAGTACTTATCGCCGACCTTGCGCATGGAGCTTGCCTCGAAGAACTCGTGTCCGCCGAAATCGGACTCGTAGGGGATGATGTGGCGTGGCTCGCCCTTCACGGTGAGCATATCGTCCTCGAGCGTCACTACCGCGGGGCCGTTCACGTTGTCGGGGGTGGAGAGTATCTCGTCGCGGCTCTTGTCGAAGCGCTCCATGACCTCTGCCATCTTCTTGTCATCGGCGGCGAGCTCGTCGTTGCTCTCGTCCATATACTGCGTACCGTAGTAGATACGGATAGTTCCGTTGTCGTTGAAGGCGCAGGGGTCGAAGCAGACGTACTTCTTCATCGGCGAGCCGTCGGGGTAGTGAACATAGCCTAAATATTCATAGCTTCCCGCGGGCTCGTCACAGACCGCCACGCTGATAGGTCCGTAGTAGCCGCCGTGACCGAAATCGCCCGACATACAATAGTAGAGGTAATACCTGCCGTCGTTGCCCTTTACGACGTCGGGAGCGTACATATACGGTCTTTCCTTGTAGTCGGGGTCCTGCTCTGCCCTGTAGATGACGCCCTCACAGCGCCAGTCCGAGAGGTCGTCCACGGGCGCGGAATATACGGTGTAGTCGCCCATACAGAATGTTCTTCCGCCCTCGAAGTCGTGGGAGCCGTAGAGGTAAACTCTGTCGCCGAAGATGTGAGGTTCACCGTCGGGGATATAGGCGTCCTGCGGCAGGAAGGGGTTAAATACCTGCTTTTTCATGTGTTACTCCTTTTATATTATATATTGTAAATGCGTAATGCCTAATGCGTAATTAAATGTGTTCGCTGCGCTTACATATTCAAAAATACGCCGCCGAAGGCAGCACCACTAATTCCGAATTACGAATTTACGGAAAAGGGCGGAAAGAAGTATCGCCTTGTTCCCGCCCAATAAATTGTATCCTGTTGATTCAGACCGTGTGACCGTTAGCCTTGATGACGTCCACAACGCTGCTGACATATTTGCGGCAGGCAGCTTCGTCCTCAGCCTCGACCATTACACGCACGAGCGGCTCTGTACCGCTCTCGCGGACGAGTATGCGTCCGGTGGAGCCGAGCTCCTCGCCGACCTTCGCGACGATTGCCTGTACGTCGGGGTCGTTCTGTGCAGCCTTCTTGTCCTTTACGCGGACATTCTCAAGCACCTGCGGATATACGGCGAAGGGAGCCGCGAGCTCGCTGAGCTTCTTCTCTCGTGACATGATGACCTGCATCATCTTCAGGCTCGTGAGTATGCCGTCGCCTGTGGAGGCGTACTTCGAGAAGATGATGTGTCCCGACTGCTCGCCGCCGAGGCAGCAGCCGTGCTCCTTCATATATTCGTAGACGTACTTGTCGCCTACAGCGGTCTTTGCGTAGTCGATGCCTATCTCGTCGAAAGCCTTGAAGAGTCCGAAGTTGGACATCACCGTCGCGACAACGGTATTGTTCACGAGCTTGCCGCGCTCCTTCATATATCTGCCGTAGATATAGAGGATGTGGTCGCCCGAGATAAGACCGCCCTTTTCGTCCACGCAGAGGCAGCGGTCGGCGTCGCCGTCGTAGGCAAAGCCGACGTCGCAGCCGTTCTCGACCACGTACTTCTGGAGGACCTCTATATGTGTGGAGCCCGCATTGTCGTTGATGTTAGTGCCGTTGGGCGCGGCATTTATGACGTGCGTTTCGGCTCCGAGAGCGTCAAATACAGCCTTTGCTATGTTCCACGACGCGCCGTTCGCGCAGTCGAGAGCCACCTTCACGCCCCTGAACGAGTACATTCCGAGGGAGATGAGGTAGCCGATGTAGCGGTTTCTGCCCGCTACGTAGTCAACAGACCTGCCTATCTTGTCGCCTGTGGCGAAGGGAAGCTCCTTCCACTCCTGACCGAAGGCATTGAGGTTGCCGTCGAGGTAAGCCTCAACGAGCTCTATGACCTCGTCCTCCATTTTCTCGCCGTTGCCGTTGATGAGTTTCAGACCGTTGTCGTAGTAGGGGTTGTGGCTGGCTGATATCATAACAGCGCAGTCAAAGCCGTCAACGCGCGATATGTACGCGACCGAGGGAGTGGTCGTAACGTGGAGGAGGTATGCGTCAGCGCCCGAAGCGGTGAGTCCGCCGACGAGCGAATACTCGAACATATAGCTGGAAAGGCGCGTGTCCTTGCCGATGACTATACGCGCGGGAGTGTTGTCGCCCTTGCGGCGCTTGAGTTCGCCGTAGTACCAGCCGATGAAGCGTCCGACTTTGAACGCGTGGTCAGCTGTCAGGTTCTCGTTTGCAGTGCCTCTGAATCCGTCTGTACCGAAATACTTACCCATAATTGTCTCCTTATGAATACGATATTTTCCGACACTGCTGCACTATTCTGTTGTGACTAAATTATATCACACAAGAAAAATGCAGTCAATATCATTTGTTGCTGAAAATCGCCGCTTTCTTACTGATAATTGCGGACTTTCAGCGTATCTCGAAGCCGTGGTCGCCGTGTACGGGGATGCTCTTCACGCTCATATTCTCTATGCGGACGAACGTCCCTTTTTCAATAGCGAGTATCATATCGTCGATAGCCTTTTCGGTGCCCTCGGCTTCCATTTCCACCGAGCCGTCAAAGCTGTTCCTGACCCAGCCCGAGACCCCGTAGGTCTGGGCGGCGTAGTATGCGCGGTATCTGAATCCCACGCCCTGCACCGAGCCGTAGAACACAATATGTCTGCGTATCTTTTCCATGCGATGACCGACTTCTTTCAATATATTTACACAACTATTAGTATAGCACTATCGCCGCCGAAAGTCAATGGCAAATGTATAAAAACGGAAAATAAAGCCGAGATCAGTTGTGCGAAATGACGAAAATGTATAAAAGCCTTGACATTGGCAGACAATAGTGGTAAATTTATATTAGCACTCAGAGGCAGAGAGTGCTAAACGGTATCGGAGACAGCCTCCGGTACAGAGAAAGGTTGTGTTTTTCGTGGACGACAGAAAGCTGAAAGTCCTCGCTGCTGTGGTTGACGAATACATCAGGACAGGCGAGCCTGTCGGGTCAAAGACCATATCTCAGCTTGAACATATCAAAGCCTCGTCGGCTACTATCCGTAACGATATGGCTGTGCTGGAGCAGCTCGGCTACCTCGAGCAGCCCCATACCTCGGCGGGAAGGATCCCCACGTATCTCGGATACAGGCTGTACATCGACGAGCTTATGACGCTCCCCGAGCTGTCGGACGAGGAAAAGGAAATGCTCGACGAAAGGCTCGGCGACGGGGATACGCCCGAGGAGCTGCTGGTGCAGAACGCGGCGGCGGCGCTCACGGAGCTCACACAGTGCGCGGCGGTGGTCACGAACTCGGCTCCGCGGTTCTCGGTGATATCAAAGGTGGAGGTCATACCCACAGGAAAGCGGCTATACGTTATCCTGCTGATAACCTCGAGCGGCAGCATCAAGAACAAGGCTTGCAGACTTGAATTCGATCTCAGCCACGAGCAGCTCGAATTCTTTACCAAATATATAGACGAGAACCTCAGCGGTATTTCCGTTGACGAGCTCTCGGAGGAAATGCTCGACAAGATGATAGCGGCAGTCTCAGCCTACATGGTGACGCTCTCGCCGCTCGTCAAGGGTATATGCGAGCTCTCGGCAGACCTGCGCCAGCAGGAGCTGACCGTCAGCGGCGGAGAGAAGCTCCTCTCCTGCGACGACCTCGACAAAATGGAGGTCGTGCGCTTCATTGAGCACAAGCACGAGCTAACCGACCTGCTGGAGGATTCCTTCAGCGGCATACAGGTCAAGTTCGGCGCGGGCGGCAATTTCGCCATCGGCAATTCGAGCATGATAGTCTCGAAGTACCGCAGGAATGGCGAGGATGCGGGCTCGCTCGGAATAATCGGACCTATGAGGCTCGACTATAAAAAGATAATCCCCTACATCGA
>CAMHBN010000044.1 GCA_946183385.1 uncultured Ruminococcus sp. | reverse complement strand
ATACGCTCCGCATCGGTGACGCAAGTCCCACGGGCAGCTACTACTACGCGACAGTTGACGGCAAGAACAAGATATATGCCGTGCAATCCGCGGACGTGACCTCCCTGCTCACTGCAAGGTTCGACCTCATCGACAGCAGTATCATCCCCTGCTCCGCCGAGGAGATAGCGGGTATCACCGTTAAGCGCGGCGGCAGGACAGCTTATGAGCTCACGCGCGGCACAGAGACGGGGCTGTGGAGTCTCCCCGAGAAGTACAAGCTCCTCACGGTCAATCAGACGCGCCCCTCGACGATGGTAACGGTGCTGACACGTCTCACGGCGTCACAGATCCTCGAAGAGAATGTCACCGACCTCTCGAAGTACGGGCTCGATAACCCTTATGCGGAGCTCATCGTCAAGGACACCGACGGCAAGGAGCACTCGCTCCTGCTCAGCCACTACGGGCGCGACGCCTCGAGCATGACCCACGTCCTCATCAGGGATACAGGGCTCGTAGGGCTCTATTACACGAGCGACCTCGACTTCATCGACTATGACATATACGATATCATAATGCAGAACGTCGAGAGCGCGAATATGTACAAGATAAGCGGATTCGGATTCAGCTGCGCCGAGGCTGAGGACACCTTCACCATCGACGCGGCGGCAGGTACGGCTGAGTGCCGCGACACCGCCATCGACCTCGGTAAGGCGGAAATTATGGATATGTTCACCGCCTTCTACAACAGCTTCTCCTATATCAGTATCACCGATACCGATATAGATGCTGCTCCCGAGCTGACTGACCCCGTGTTCTCCGCGCAGTACGTTTTCGACGACGGCGAGGAGTCAAAGGTTGACCTCGTTTCAACGGGCGAGGGCTCGGACTGCTACGTCTTCGTGGACGGTAAGTACACAGGCACTATTACGAGTTCGGACTTCATCTCGGGCAGCAGCTCGATGATGTCTTCGTACAAGACCCTCTGCGAGCTCGCAGGGCTTGAGCCGAATCTGAAATAATGATAATACCGCAGTTGCCGTTTCGGGACTGCGGTATTTTTTCGTTAAGTGAAAAAAATAGTTGTTTCTTCTTGATTTTTGGCTGGTTTTGTTTTATAATTAGAGTGTATTTGTTTATTATGGAGGAGAATTCTATGTCCGATATGAAAATTGGCTTTGACAACGAAAAATACCTAAAAATGCAGTCCGAGCACATCCGCCAGCGTATCGACCAGTTCGGCGATAAGCTCTACCTCGAATTCGGCGGCAAGCTCTTCGACGACTACCACGCCTCTCGCGTGCTGCCAGGCTTCAAGCCCGACAGTAAGCTGCAGATGCTGCTCCAGCTCAAGGACGAGGCTGAGATAGTCATCGTCATCAACTCCGATGACATCGAGAAGAACAAGGTGCGCGGCGACCTCGGCATCACCTACGACGTGGACGTCATCCGCCTCTACAACGTTTTCACCAAGATCGGACTCTATGTCAGCAGCGTCGTGCTCACGCGCTATGACAACCAGCCCACCGCTATCGCCTTCCAGAGCAGACTTGAGGCGCTCGGTGTGAAGGTGTACCACCACTACAGTATCAAGGGCTATCCCTCGAACCTCCAGCAGATAATCAGCGATGAGGGCTACGGCAAAAACGACTACATCGAGACCTCCCGCCGCCTCGTTGTCATCACGGCTCCCGGTCCCGGAAGCGGAAAGATGGCGACCTGCCTCTCGCAGCTCTACCACGAGCACAAACGCGGCAGAGACGCCGGCTATGCCAAGTTCGAGACCTTCCCGATATGGAACCTTCCCCTCCGTCACCCCGTAAATATCGCCTACGAGGCGGCTACTGCCGACCTCAACGACGTAAATATGATCGACCCATTCCACCTCGAGGCTTACGGCAAGACCACCGTCAACTACAACCGCGACGTCGAGATCTTCCCCGTGCTCAATGCAATGTTCGAGAAGATCCTCGGTCAGTCGCCCTATAAGTCGCCGACGGATATGGGCGTCAATATGGCGGGCAACTGCATCATCGACGACGAGGTCACCTGCAAGGCTGCCTGTGACGAGGTCATCCGCCGCTACTACACCGCCCTCTGCGACAGGAGAAAGGGTCTCATCTCCGAGGAGGAGGTAATGAAGCTCGAGCTCCTGATGAAGCAGGCTAACGTAACTCCCGAGGACAGAAAGGTCGTAGCTGCGGCTCTCGCCAAGGAGGAGGCTACGGGTGCTCCCGCGGCGGCTATGGAGCTCCCCGACGGCACTATCCTCACGGGCAGGACGTCCGACCTGCTCGGCGCGGTCTCGGCTCTGCTGCTCAACGCGCTGAAGCACTTCGCGGGTATCGACGACGATATCCTGCTGATGTCGCCGCACGTTATCGAGCCCATTATGGATCTGAAGGTCAACCACCTCGGCAACAACAACCCGAGAATACATACCGACGAGACACTCCTCGCGCTCTCAATATGCGCGACCACCGACGAGAACGCCGAGAAGGCTATGCAGCAGATTTCCAAGCTGCGCGGCTGCGAGGTTCACTCCACCGTTATACTCTCGCCCGTCGATGAGCGTATCTTCAAGCGCCTCGGCATTAACCTCACCTGCGAGCCGAAGTACAGCAAGTAAGCCTTTCCCTTTATGGAGGTAACGACTATGTCACATAAGAAGCCCATGCAGAGCCCGCAAAAGAGGGTCATCCCGACCAAGCCCGAACCGATAACAACGGTCGACGGGCTTATCGAGCATATCAGAAAAACAGGAAAATCTTATGGTCTCTTTGACAGCGAATGCGGGTGGGACATATGGTCGAATGGCAAAAGTTACTTTGTAGCACTCCGCAACAGAGATAAGATCAGCCAGAGAAAGACCTTCTCAAGCGAAAAAGCCGCTGTAGATTACCTCCGCAGTAAGTTGAAGTTCTGAATCAGACATAAAAAAGCACTCCCGAGGGAGTGCTTTTATTTTTGTAGGGACGGCGGGGAGCCCCCGCGGGCGATTCGCGCGGTCGCTCGTAAACTTGCTTACTGACAAGAACGGCTGCCTTATCTCCGCGTGCCTTACCAATTATAGGGACGACCATTGGTCGTCCGTCGATTTACGAAGAATTTGCGGACGCACAATGTGCGCCCCTACAGAATGTTGCCGTAGGTTTGACGGTGTATTGCGGGACGCCGAGGGCGGCGTCCCCTACATTATTTCAGTCCCGCCAGTTTGGTGAGAATGATGTTCGCCGCGTCGAATTTGCTCATCAGCTCCAGCTCCTCGTCGCCGTCGGGTGTTATCATCGTGATGACGTTGGTGTCCGTGCCGAAGCCAGCTCCCGCGCGCTTTATCGAATTCGCGCATATCATGTCGCAGTTCTTCTTCGTCAGCTTCTTCCGCGAGTTCTCGATGACGTTCTCCGTCTCCATCGAGAAGCCGCAGACCACCTGTCCGTCGCGCTTGTGCTCGCCGATGTATTTGAGGATATCGGTGGTGCGCTTGAGCTGTATCGACATATCATCGTCCGACTTCTTAATCTTGTTGTCCGCGACTGTGACGGGCGTGTAGTCCGCAACTGCCGCAGCCTTTATCACGATGTCACTCTCGTCGAGGTGCTCCTTCACCGCGTTGAACATATCCTCTGCGGACTGCACCTTAACCACGTTCACGAACATCGGCGGCTCGACGTCTGTGTGCGCCGCGACTACCGTGACCTCCGCGCCTCTCAGCATTGCCGCACGTGCAATGGCAAAGCCCATTTTACCGCTCGAATGGTTCGTGATGAAGCGGACGGGGTCGATGCTCTCGCGGGTGGCTCCCGCAGTGACGAGTATGCGCTTGCCTGCGAGGTCCTTCTCGAACGCAGCCTCGCGGACGATGTATTCGAGCAGCGTCTCCTCGTCGGGGAGCTTGCCGTCGCCGATGTCGCGGTTCGCGAGCATACCCTTCACGGGCTCGATTATCTCGTAGCCGTGACGGCGGAGCTTCTCGATGTTCTCCTGCACTATCGGGTTGTGGAACATATTGTGGTTCATCGCGGGCGCAATGATTTTTTTGCAGGTGCACGCCATGACCGTCGTGGTGAGCATATCGTCCGCTATGCCGTTGGCTATCTTGCCGATGACGTTAGCGGTCGCGGGTGCTATCATCACGACGTCCGCCTTCTTCGCTATCGAGACGTGCTCGACGCTGTACTCAAAGTTGCGGTCGAAGGTGTCTGTCAGGCACTTGTGCTGGGTCAGCGTCTCGAATGTCAGCGGGTGGACGAAATTCTGCGTGTTCTCCGTCATCGCGACGTGGACGTCCGCGCCGAGCTTCGTCAGCATTCGCGCGAGGTTGCAAATCTTGTAAGCCGCTATGGAGCTCGAAACTCCGAGCAGCACTGTCTTTCCTGTGAGCATATCTATCTCTCCTTTTTTAGTGCCATTTTCAGCAGCGGCACCCACTCGTCTTCTATCATCTTCTCGCCCGTGAGCTCGAAGCCGTGGTGCTTGTAGAATGCCTGTCCGCGCTCGTTGTATTCGAGCGCCCAAAGGTGGTCTGCGCCGAGAACGTCGGTCGCGAATGCGAGGAGCTCCGCTCCCACGCCCCGGCTCTGGAACTGCGGCTCGACGTAGAGCTTCTCCAGCAGCCTGCCCTCGACGCGGATAAAGCCCTTGATTATGCCGTCGTCATAGACGTAGACGCCGCCAAGGTCGTCCGCAAACTCCCGTGCCGTGTCGAGGACGTTCAGCTCGCCAAAGTAGAACGGGTCGTTCAGAAAGTGCGGGTAGAAGTTGATGCGGTAGTTGAACACCATTATCTCGGCAATGCGTGACACGTCCGCGACTGCCGCCGCTCTGATATTTCCCATAGCTGCCTCCTCTGCTGTGATTTTCTCCATTATACCACATTTTTTCGAGAATGGCAAGTGGGCGCGGTGTCCGCGCTGCCGATTCACGCGGACGCTCGTAAACTCGCTTACCTGTGCAGACCACAAGTCTTTCTCCGCGAGCCTTACCAAATGTAGGGGCGCACAGTGTGCGTCCGCAAATTAACCGTCACCCACGGACGACCAATGGTCGTCCCTACAATGCTAACAATAATGGGCGGGCACACACTGTGCGCCCCTACACTGAGCTCTGAGTTCGCGGACACCCTGCCGAATTTACAAAAAAAGGTAGATTTTTTCATCGCTATGTGGTATAAGCGCGGTGTCCGCGCTGCCGAATCACGGCATAGATTAATAAAATGGAAATATTTTTCCGCGCAGTTGCTATTTTTTGTGTTATGTGATATAATAATATTACAGTAATTGCCAAGGGAGGTAAATTATGCTTTTAGCAGTTGATATAGGCAACACCAACATCGTTTTCGGCTGCGTTGACGAGGACGACAACATCCTCGTATTCGAGCGCATATCCACCAACCACAACGCCACTTCCGCCGAATATGCCGTTCTTATCCGCAATATCCTCGAAATGAACGATTTCCGCTGCGCCGATATCCACGACGCCATAATGTCGTCGGTCGTGCCGTCCGTGACCAATACCGTCAAGGGAGCTATCCGCAAGCTCTTCGGCGTCGAGGTCATGATGGCGGGTCCGGGAGTGAAAACGGGTCTGAATATCCTCATCGACAACCCCCGTCAGCTCGGCAGTGACCAAGCCGTAGATGCTGTCGCCGCGATAAACGAATACCCCACTCCCCTCATCATCATTGATATGGGCACGGCTACGACGGTATCGGTTGTTGACAGCAACAAAAACTACCTCGGCGGTCTCATCTTCACGGGTATGGGCGTATCCACCGAGGCTCTCATCAACCGCACGGCTCAGCTCCCGAAGATAGACTTCGAGCTCCCGCCCAATATCATCGGACGCAACACCATCGACTGCATGAAGAGCGGCTCGCTCTACTCCAACGCCTGCGCTCTCGACGGCATCATCGAGCGCATCGAGGAGGAAATGGGCGGGAAGTGCACCGCAGTCGCGACAGGCGGACTCGCCGAGGTCGTAGTGCCGCTCTGCAAAAAGGACGTAATACTCGACAAGGACCTTCTCATCAAGGGACTTGCCATCATCTACAATAAAAACAAGAAAAAATAAGGAGGAATAACTATGCCACTCATTGATGTAAAAACTAATGTAATGGTCAGCAAGGAGGCTGAGGTCGCGCTGAAGTCCGCCCTCGGTCAGGCTATCACCGCTATCCCCGGCAAGACGGAGACATGGCTCATGGTGGGTATTCAGCCCAACTACACGCTCTATTTCGACGGTGACGGCTCGCCCGCGGCTATGGTCGATGTCGCTATCCTCGGCGGAGCTACCGCTTCCGCCTACAACGACCTCACCGCACGTATCTGCGACATTCTCAACCACCAGCTCAGCATTCCCATGAACAGGATTTATATCAAGTACTCCGAAACCGAAAACTGGGGCTGGAACGGGTCGAACTTTTAATAGAGCTCAGAACTCAGACTGTAGGGGCGCACAGTGTGCGCCCTTTTTCTTTGCGGGTCGATGTGGGCATCAACCCCTACACCGACAACCTGTAGGGGCGCCCTGCTTGCGCAAAAAAGCACCCTTGAGCGTGCTATCCTTAACGGAACTTTATTAAATTCATATGTAACCCGAGGGCATAATGTCTTCGGGTTTCTTCATTTTAGCAAGCGGCCTGTGCAAATGACTTATTTTCGGAAGGCTTTAGAATCGGTGCAGGCTCATGAATAGTCTGAAACGTGTAGCGTATCAGTATCGTGTTACCACAAGTCCGCGAATATTTTTCAGGTTTCTCATAGACTTCGATGCGGGATATGAACGCTCTGAGCAATTCGGGAGTAACCTCTTTCAGTTCAATGTTAGCCTTCGCCTTTTCGATGAAATCAAGCACGTATTTCTCCTGTAAGCTCAAGTTGTCGAGCTGATTTGAGAGCTCGGAGAGTTCGATTTTCAGTTCGGACTGCTCCTTTTCGTAGCCTGCTGCAAGGCTGTCGTAACGCTCAGGAGTTATCCTGCCTGAGACTCTATCCTCATAGAGACAGCGTATAATGTTGTCAAGCTCCTTGTTACGTTTCTCCAGCTTTGACTTTTTCTGTTCCGACTCTTTTCTGAGCTTCTGAGCTTCCTTTTCGCCGTTCTGCATTGCCATTTCATAGAACTGCTGTGGATGCTCACGTGCAAGTAACGTTATTTTTTTGAGTTCCGCGAGAACTACCGCATCCAGCTCCATCGCTTTTATGTGATGAACGGAGCAATAGCTTCCTCCCTTAGTCTGATAACCGCCGCACTGATAGTAGTTGTTTTCGGCCTTTATCCCCCTGCCACGATGAAGATACATTTTTGAACCGCAGTCCGCACAGTAAACATATCCGGCGTATTTGTCAGTATCGCCCAGTCGGTCGGGACGCTTTCTTCCATTATAGTGCTTCTGAACAAGTGCGAACAGTTCTCGACTTATTATTGCTTCATGTGTATTCTCGAAGATGAGTATGTTTTCGGGAACGTTTTTGATACGTTTCTTCAGCTTGTTGGATTTGCTGTATGTCTGGAAGTTGACTGTATCGCCGCAATAAATCCGATTGGACAGCATATCTCTGACCGTACTCTGAGTCCAGAGATATGGATGTTCAAGGTCAGGATGCTTGTTTTTGGTTCCCTTGGTGTGAAACTCATAAACACCGGGACTTTCAATCTCATTCTCTTCCAAGTATTTGCATATTGCCCTCGTTCCCTTGCCGTCTGCACAGAGTTCGTAGATTGTCCTTACGACTGGCGCTGCAATTGGATCGGGAATAAGCTGTTTCGGATCATCGGGATTCTTTATGTATCCGTATGGAATCGAAGTCCCGACACGCTCGCCGCGTTCTCCCTTTGCCTTGAATACTGCTCTGATCTTTTTGGAGCAGTCACGGGCATAAAAGTCATTAAAATAATTCTTTATGCCTGACATTTCGTTGAAACCATTTGCACTGTCAACACCGTCTGTGACTGCAATGAAGCGGACATCGTAAGCAGGGAACACTATCTCCATGAGCTTGTCAGTCTCCAAGTGATCACGTCCAAGTCTCGACTGGTCTTTGACAATAACTGTCTCCACAATTCCGTCCTCCACGTCCTTCAGCATACGAACGTACTCAGGTCTGTTCTTATTGACTCCGCTAAAGCCGTCGTCAACGTAGAACTGACAGTTGCGGAAGCCATTCCGCTCTGCATACTCACTGAGCATCAGCTTCTGATTTTCAATCGATAGCGACTCGCCCTCGCGAGCATCTTCCTGTGAAAGTCGGCAATACAAAGCTGTTATTAATTCATTGTTTGGTTTCATAAATCCTCCTTCTCCGGAAACCAAACCGAATAGGACTCTGTTGGCGTACCTCTCGGCACACCAACAGTATACTCCTACTCGGCTCGAAAGTCCAGTAAAAATTTTGTTAACTTACCTTCACAAGATAGCGTAGCCTGTCCTCTACGGTCACATCTGTGTCAGTTGGAAATGCATTTATGACAGTAAAAGTCTTTCTGTCAATTGTGACTTT
Organism: uncultured Ruminococcus sp.; assembly: GCA_946183385.1. Lineage (GTDB taxonomy): Bacteria > Bacillota > Clostridia > Oscillospirales > Ruminococcaceae > Ruminococcus. The sequence goes on along the minus strand of CAMHBN010000044.1, from coordinate 2,640 downwards.
ATCTATCTCAAACTGCGTTCGGCGCAATTCCGCGTACTTGTTTGTTGCAAGGTTTTTATCCTTTTCTGCCATTCAATAACCACTCTCCTTATCGTTCTCTCGTTCATGTTTCGTATGTGATTTGCATTGTTCATCTATTATTCCTCCTTCGTTTGGGTATAAAAAGAGCACTTGCAGCCGACATTCGTGTCGGTCGCAAATGCTTATAAGCGTTATTCTGCTGTGCAGTCCCACACTGGGACTTCCTCTATAGCTGCCCTCGCTTCAAGTATTGCAAGATACTTCTCCATAGCTTCGAGCTGCAATTTGTATATGCTCTTAGGACAGCGCGGAACAAAGCTCAGGCTGTTCCAGTTGTCATACATCTTTTTCAGCTTTTTGTATCTGATGATAAGCTGATGATACTCGGCTGTAAAGCGCTCCTTGTAGTCCTCGGACTGCATCAGCTCGATAGTGTCTTTGAGTTCCATATTATTCCTCCGTGATACCTGTTTCAGTTATTGCAAGGTTGCTGTGCAGCATAGCATCCTCGATGTGAGTTAAAGCAATGCTCTTTTCACGGCAGTTCGGCAGCTTATCAAGCAGTCCTTCAACTTCAATGAGCTTTGACTTGATTTCGTTGCTCAATGCTACCTCACTTTTATTGAACTCTCTTCTTGTATACATTTTACTCACCTTCCTTTATCACAACGTTCTCGAACTTCTTGTAAGCGTCGAGATACCATTCCTTCTTGTCGCCGTTGTATGTCAGCTCATAGTACATACCGTCGCACAGTGTACTGGAGATAAGATACTTCCAGTTCTGCAAGGCTTTGCACTTCCAAACCATATAGACATTAAAAGGCGGAACAGTATCCGTCTTGTCGAGATGTGCAAATATATAATCTTTGACTATTTTCAGTGCTTTCTCGTCCATTCTCCTCACCTCCTTCAAATGGGTATAAGAAAACCGCCTTGTTATGGGCGGTTTAATGTTTTGTGTAGCACAGTGCAAGCAAAGTTGCTATGCTATTTGATTTCTGCAAAGAAAGGCTCACCTGTTCTATTCATAACAGTCCTATCAATTTCTCTTGCTTTTTCTTTTACTGATTCTGGAGCCGACGAGATTATAACAGGCTTTTCGCCGCGCAAATCCATGTATTCATATACTTCATCAGGTATTGACATTAACATAATACTCGTCTCCTCTCATCAGAATTGCTACTACTTTTTTCGCAGTAGGGCGCGCTTTATTAGGATTATTCGCATACTCAGCAACACATTCAGAAATAAATTCTTTTGTATTGACGAGCCCATATCTTGAAAGTCTTGTTTTTGCTTCTTTTATTCTAACACGTCCATCGTCATTTGTCAAGCTATCAACTAACGCTTGTCGTAATGCTTCAATTTCTTCCTTCTTCTTTTGCCAATTCAAATCATTTATTTCATGTTCCATTTGTAAAGCATGACCGAGCTCATGTCTAAAACTATGGTATTTTGAGCCTGTTGACCATCCTCCAACACTCTTATTATTTTGCGCTGTTTGAGAAATAAACTTGTCTCCATCGCTCCCCCCAGCTCCATAAATAATAATACTTCGACTTTCAGGGAAATACTGCCCAAATGTTTTGTCTCCCTTATATGGTGCTACTCCAATACCGTTCAAATTTGGTAATTCCCCGAAAATCTCAGTAAATTTATCATATTCGGCTCGATATTCATCAGCTAATTCTGGCTGAACTGCTTTAGAGCCGTCAAATCTATCGAACTGTATATCCGCGCTGCCTTTCAATAAGTCACTTTCTTTATCGTCTTCCGCAGTTCCTGCGGACTTCAACCTCTCGGGAATCTTCTGCTCGGTGTACTCCACCGTCTGATTCTCGGGCGCGGGTATATTGACCTCAGCCGTGAAGCCTTCCACTGGCTTGAACGGTGCAGGCTTCGTCGGAGGCTCGTATGGGTCAGCGCTCGAACCGATGCGGACGTCGCCACCGTATATCTTCTCCTGCACAGGCTGACGAACGAGAACGGTGCTGCCCTCCTTCTCGTTGGTCTCTGCAATGTATTCGCGGACGTTCTTCTGAGCTTCGCGAAGGTCTGCCTTTGCTTTCTGGATGTCGGCAGGCTCCATGAATCCTTCAACTCGTCGCTTTGCCTTACGGACCACGCGTTCGAGAGCTCGCTGGTGTTGTTCCTCCTTGTAGCGACGTTCGATGTCGGAGTTGTCCATAGGCTTAGGCAGACCTGTCACGCCGTCGATGTATAAGCCTATACCGTGGCGGCAGTTCGGGTGAAACAGACCCTCGGCAATGGCACTGCTCAGCAGCGGGAACCACTTGCCGCAATACTGGGAGCGCCCGTACTTGACGCCGTCCTCGTATCGTGTATCGCCGCTCCAGTCCGTGAATGCGTCGTTGATGTATACGCGCCCCTGCCACGGCAGGCAGGTCTTCGAGCACATACCGTATGCGCTGACGAGCACCGTATCATAGCCCTGCGCCTTGAAGCTTTCGGACTCGCCTTGCAGTGAAGCTCGCGTTGATGTGAAAGAAGTATTTCACAGCTCGATGCGATAAGCCCCCTCCAAGCTATTGCGGCGCACTTAACTGCTGTGTATCACTCCTGCGCAGAATATTCAATTTTCAAATTTCTGATTTGCCC
>CAMHBN010000043.1 GCA_946183385.1 uncultured Ruminococcus sp. | reverse complement strand
CCAACTACGATGCCGCTCGCAAGCTCGCTTACGCTGTACAAAAGGCTCAGCCTGCTTTCGGCGGGCAGCTTATTCACAAAAATGTAGGGGACGCCGCCCTCGGCGTCCCGCCAATATACCAATACAAAAGAACAGGAGGAACTATGGGCGACAAGCTTAGATTATGCTGTCCGTGCCACTTCGGGCTGGAGAGCGTACTGAAATACGAGATAACAAAAATAGGCGGCACTGACCTCAAAGTCAGCGACGGCAAGATAACCTTCACCGGCGACGAGAACATCCTCGCGCGGGCGAACCTCTGCCTCTCCACGGCAGAGCGCGTACTCATCGAACTGATAGAGTTCCGCGCCGAGACCTTTGAGGAGCTCTTTCAGGGCGTGCGCTCGGTAGAGCTCGAACGCTTCATCGGTATCGACGACGCCTTCCCAGTCAAGGGCTACTCGCTGGATTCTGCGCTGCACAGCGTCCCCGACTGCCAGTCCATCGTCAAGAAGGCGGCGGTCGAGCGCCTGAAAAGCAAGTACGGCGTGAGCTGGTTCAGCGAATCGGGCGCGACCGTGCAGATAAAGTTCAGCATACTCAAGGACGTGGTGACCCTCTACCTCGACACGAGCGGAGTGGGTCTGCACAAGCGCGGCTACAGGCGCAATTCCAATGCCGCGCCTATCAAGGAGACACTCGCCGCGGGCATAGTTGACCTCGCGCGCGTGCGTCCCGACAGCATTGTCTGCGACCCGTTCTGCGGCAGCGGCACTCTGCTGATAGAAGCCGCGATGAAGGCTCTGCGCATACCCGTGGGTATCAACCGCCGCTTTGCCGCCGAAAAATGGAGCTCTATCCCCGCCTCTGTATGGCAGGAGGAGCGCAAGCGCGCTATCGACGGCGTTGACCGCTCGGCTGAGTTCCGCGCTATCGGATTCGACATCGACGACGCCGCGGTCGCCCTCACCCTCGACAACGCCCACAAGGCGGGCATAAAGTCGCGTATCAAGGTCGAGCAGGCTGACATCGACAAGTTCGTCCAGCCCGAGGACTCCATCGTTATCTGCAACCCGCCCTACGGCGAGCGTCTGCTCGAGCTCCGCGAGGCTGAGGACATCTACCGCCGCATGGGCAGAGTGCTCGGCAAGGGCGGCAGCCGTCAGAGCTACATCATCTCGCCGCACGAGCAGTTCGAGAAATTCTTCGGCGAGAACGCGAAAAAGCGCCGCAAGCTCTACAACGGCATGATAAAGTGCCAGCTCTATATGTACTTCTGATGGAGCGCGAAAAACTGCGGGAATTAGCCGCACTGATATATCCCACGCGCTGTCCCGTCTGCGGAGAGGTCATCGGCGCGAACGACTGCTTCTGCGAGAAGTGCACGGAAATACTCATCAGGTACGAGGGCTGTCTCGATGTCAAGGGCTGTGCCGGCGGAGTTGCCGCCTATGAGTACCACCCGAATATGTCGGAGGCGGTCATGCTCATGAAGCGCGGAGTTATGGGCAATGCGCCGTTTGCCTTCGGTACGGAGCTCGCCGCCCGTATCCGTGAAGCAGGCATTGAAGCCGACCTGCTCGTACCCGTGCCGATGTACAAGCGCGATCTGCGCAGACGAGGAGCGAACCAGTCTCTGCTCATAGCGGAGGAGGTCGGCAGGCGGCTCGGTATAGCCGTGGACGGAAAGTCCGTTGTCAAGAGCGTGGAGACTCTGCCGCAGAAGGAGCTCCGCAGGGCAGAGCGCGAGGTCAATATGCGGGGAGCTTTCACGGTGACGGCTCCCGAGGCTGTGAAGAACAAGCGAATAATTGTGGTGGACGACCTCTGCACCACAGGCAGCACTCTCGCCGAAATGGCGGCGGTACTGCTCGGAGCGGGCGCGGCGAAGGTGTACTGCGCCTGCGCGTGCAGGGCAGTCGAACATAAAGAGGAGGAAGAGAACAATGGATAAACACGCTGAAAAAGCCTGCAAGCTCTTTGCGGAGGGTCGCAACTGCGCACAGGCTGTATTTGTAGCATTCTGCGACGTGACAGGGCTCGACGAGGAGCTCGCGCTGAGACTGTCGTCCTCGTTCGGCGGCGGTATGGGACGTATGCGCGAGGTCTGCGGAGCGTGCTCGGCAATGTTCATGGTCGCGGGCATACTCTACGGCTACAGCTCCGAGAGCGACGACAAGGAGAAAGCGGAGCACTACAAGCGCATACAGTACCTCGCGGAGGAGTTCCGCAAGCAGCACGAGACCATCATCTGCCGCGACCTGCTCAAGGGTCTGAGCGTGGACAAGTCGCCGATACCCGACAAGCGCACCGAGCAGTATTACAAGGTGCGCCCGTGTATACGCTTCGTCTGCACAGCCGCGGACATTCTTGATAAGTATATCGAGGAAAACCCTGTTAAATAAATGTAGGGGCGAGTTCCGCTCGCCCCTACTGAGTTCTGAGTTCTTTTTTCCGAAAACGCTTGACAAGCTCCTTTATATATGGTATAATCTTAAATTGAAAATGATTATCAATTTCAATTGTAGTACAAGGAGTCTTTATCATGTTCAGGAAAGCTTTAACTATCGCGACCACTCTCGCACTCGCCACTTCCGCATTCGCGGGCTGCTCGGCTGCGCCTGCCAAGGACGACGGCAAGCTCAGCGTGGTGTGCACGATATTCCCCATATACGACTGGACGCGCAATATCGCCGACCTTGACAGCACGGACGTCTCCTGCCTGATAACGAGCGGCGCTGACCTCCACAGCTATCAGCCCACCGCCGAGGACATAATGAAGGTCTCGGACTGCGACGTCTTCATCTACGTCGGCGGCGAGTCCGATAAATGGGTGGATGGAGCTCTCAGCAGCGCCCGCAACAAGAATATGGTCGTCATCGACCTCATGGACGTGCTCGGCAGCGACCTCCGCGAGGAGGAGCTCAAGGAGGGTATGCAGTCCGACGAGGACGAGGAAGAAGAGGACGGCGACGAAATTGAGTACGACGAGCATATATGGCTCTCGCTCCGCAACGCCGAGAAATGCACCAATACTATCGCTGCTCAGCTCGCAGACGCTGACAGCGAGCACGCAGACACATACAGGAACAATGCATCGTCGTACATTGACGAGCTCGAAGCTCTCGACGGCGACTTCACGGAGCTTACCGCCTCCGCGAAGAATAAGACGCTCATCTTCGGCGACCGCTTCCCCTTCCGCTACCTCGTGGACGACTACGGGCTCGACTACTACGCCGCCTTTATTGGCTGCTCGTCCGAGAGCGAGGCAAGCTTCGAGACTATCACCTTCCTCGCGAATAAGTGCGACGAGCTCGGCGCTGAGTATGTGTTCACGATAGACGGCTCGGACTGCAACATCGCAAACGCAATAGTTTCAAGCACGAAGTCGAAGTCGCAGAAAATACTGACCCTCGACTCTATGCAGAACGTGAAAATAAACGATAAAACAGAGCCCGCGGACTACATCTCCGTGATGAAGAAAAACTATGACACCCTCAAAGAGGCATTGAACTGAATGGAACAGATCATATGTAAAGACGCCGCCCTCGGTTACGAGGACGGCATTGTCACCGAGGAGCTGAATTTCACCGTCAGCAGCGGCGATTACCTCTGCATTCTCGGCGAGAACGGCTCGGGCAAGAGCACGCTGATAAAGGCTCTGCTCGGACTGAAGCCGCAGGTGCGCGGTGAGATAACATACACGAACGGCTTCTCCTCGAAGGAGATAGGCTACCTCCCGCAGCAGACTCCCGTGCAGAGGGACTTTCCCGCGTCTGTGCGCGAGATAGTACTGTCGGGCTGCCTGTCAAAGACGGGCTTCCGCCCGTTCTACAACGCGAAGGAGAAGGAGCTCGCGCACAAAAATATGCACAGGCTCGGTATATGCGACCTCGAAAAGCGCTGCTACCGCGACCTCTCGGGAGGTCAGCAGCAGAGGGTGCTGCTCGCTCGTGCGCTGTGTGCGACGGAGAAGATGCTCCTGCTCGACGAGCCCGTGACGGGTCTCGACCCGCACGCTCAGAACGACCTCTACGAGCTGATAGCGAAGCTGAACAAGTCGGGCATTACCATTATAATGGTATCCCACGACATCAGCTCGGCGGTGAAGTACGCCTCGCACATTCTCCATATCGGCAGAAAACAGCTGTTTTTCGGCAGCAAGAACGACTATATGACCAGCAAGATAGGACGCTCGTTCATAGAAACGGAGGCGCAGGAAAATGGCTGAGATATTCACGAAACTGCAATACTATTTCTCGTTCCCGTTCGTCCGCTACGCGCTGATAGTCGGACTGCTGATCGCGCTGTGCTCGTCGCTGCTCGGAGTAACCCTCGTGCTCAAGCGCTTCTCGTTCATCGGCGACGGACTCTCGCACGTAGCCTTCGGTGCTATGGCGGTAGCCTCAGTCGTCAGACTTACGAACAATATGCTGCTCGTCCTGCCCGTGACGGTGCTGTCGGCAGTCCTGCTGCTGAGGACGGGGCAGAACACGAAGATAAAGGGCGACGCGGCTGTCGCGATGATATCCGTCGGAGCCCTCGCCATCGGCTATATGCTGATGAACCTCTTCCCCAACTCGGCTAATATCTCCGCGGACGTGTGCAGCACACTCTTCGGCTCGACGCTGATACTCACGCTCACACCGTTCGATGTGTGGCTGTGTATCGGTATGTCGGCGGTGGTGCTGGTGATGTTCGTGCTCTTCTACAATAAGATATTCAGCGTCACCTTCGACGAGAGCTTCACGAAGGCGACAGGCGTCAACGCCGACGCCTACAACCTCGTCATCGCGATAATCACGGCGCTGATAATCGTGCTCGCGATGAACCTCGTGGGCTCGCTGCTGATATCCGCCCTCATCATATTCCCCGCGCTCTCGGCAATGCGCCTGTTCAGGAGCTTCCGCGGAGTAATGATATGCTCGGCGGTGATATCGGTGGTCTGCGCCGCCGCGGGAATCATCATATCCATTCTCGCTTCGACGCCTGTCGGCTCGACCATAGTCTCCGCGGACATCGTTGTTTTCCTCGTATTCTGGCTCATATCCGCATTCACGGGGAGGGCTAAGGCATGAGATACAGACTCACGGCAGTCCTTGCCGCTTCGGCACTTCTCTGCGGCTGCGGAGACACCTCCGCGATAGATGAAATAGCGGCTTCAAGGGTCACGACCACGCAGGAGGCGACAAAATCCCCCGCCGAGCTCGCGGAGCCGATACGCACGACAGCTCCCGCAACTGAGGCGACAACTACAACAGCAACAATATCGGGTGAGCCCGTTGAACCGAACGGCACATTTGACGTGGACCTCACGACACTGAGCGCGAGCATGGTCTACGGGCAGGTCTACGATATGGTCTACCACCCCGATGACTACCTCGGCAAGACCGTGAAAATGCGCGGACCGTTCGCCTACTACCTCGACGAAGCGACGGGCAGCGAATATTTCGCGGTGCTTATCACCGACGCGACGGCGTGCTGCTCGCAGGGTATCGAGTTCGTCCTCGACGGCGACTACTCCTACCCCGACGACTACCCCGAGCTGAACAGTGAGATAACGGTGATAGGTCGTTTCAACTTCTATAAGGAGGGTAATGTCCCCTACTGCCAGCTAACGAACGCACAGCTGGTCGGATAGAACACAATAAAACGATATGAGGGAGACTCCTGCGGAAAGGAGCCTCCCTCATTTTTGTGTATATTCAGTTATGCGAGCCTTACCACGAGCGTCACGCTGAAGCAGCCGTCGGCTATCTCGGCGTAGACCTCGCCGCCCATAAGACTCATGAGCCGCTTGCATATAAACAGTCCGAGACCGTTTCCCTGCACCTTGTCGGCATTCGTCCCGCGGTGGAAGCTCTCGAATATCTGCGTCAGCTCGCTCTCCTCAAGCGTACAGCCCGTATTTGAGACAGTCACGAGCTCGCACCCGTCCATTTTGTCGAAGCTGAGCGATATTCGCCTTCCGTCGCCGTACTTTATAGCGTTCTCGATGAGGTTTTGCAGACATTCCGCGAGGCGGTCGGGGTCGCAGGACAGCAGGCAGTCGTCGTAGCTGCCCGCGTTGAACTCCGTGCCCTTATCCGCAAGCTGCGGAGCATATCTTGCCGCTATACGCGCAACGATGCTGCTCAGGAACGCCTCGCCCTCAGTGACCTCAAAGCTCATGAAGTCCTCGCTCGCCGCCTTGGTTATCTGGCTGACGAAGCTCTCTATCTCGTCGGCGCGGGAGTTTATGCTCTCGGCGGCTTCGCGGCGCTTGTCCTCGTCCTTGTACAGCCCCTTGGCGAGTGCCTTCGCGTTGAGCTTTATCGCCGATAGCGGCGTCTTTATATCGTGCGACAGCGACAGGAGCAGCAGCTTCCTGTCCTTCTGCATCGTGAGCTCCTTTTTGCGGCTGTCCTCGATGTTCTCGCGCAGGAGGTTCACGCCCCACATAAACTTACCGAAGAAGCGGCTTTTCTCCTCAGGGAGCGGCACCGCAAGGTTGCCCTTTGCGAGCTCCTGCGGGAGAGCGTTGAGCCTGCCGAACGGAACTATGATATGCCTGCGGATATAGAGCAGCACGCCCGCTATCAGCACGAGCACCGCCGCAAGAACTCCGTTGAGTGCGAGAAGGGCGTAGCTCCTGCCGCCGACGGAATATTCCGCGCGGTAGAGCTTTCCGCCTGCCTCGATTATAACATAGTGCTCGTCGGAGGAATACAGCTTCCCGTCCTCGTCGGAGAAAACGCCCATGATGTGTGGGTACTTCGCGAGATCGAAGCTGCCCGTTTCCTCTATCTCGTCCGCGAGCCGCTTAGCCTCGACGCGGTACAAGCCCTCAGCGGACTCCTTCTGCTTTACGAAATACACATTCGCCGCGACGGCAATTATGACAAACACCGCCGCGACCACGATACACAGCCTTCTGAACGCCTTCATACGAACTTATACCCCACTCCCCACACGGTAAGCAGGCGCTTGGCGTTCTTTGGGTCGTCGCCGAGCTTCTGGCGCAGTCGGTTGATGTGTACGTGCAGGGTCTGGAGCTCAGAATCGCTGTCGCTCCCCCACACCGTGCTGAACAGGTACTCCTTCTTGAGCGCCTTGCCCTGATTCTCGATGAGCAGGGCGAGCAGGTCGAACTCCTTCGCGGGGAGCTCGACAGGCTCTCCGTCGATAACTGCAGTGCGGTCGGAGAGATTGAGCGTCACGCCGTCCGCGGAAATTTCCTCGCGCTGATAGCGGCGCTTGAATATGCCCTTTATCTTCGCGATGAGGATGTCTATGTCGTAGGGCTTCTCGATGTAGTCGTCCGCGCCGAGGTCGAGCCCGCTGAGCTTGTCCTCCTTGTCGGTGCGGGCGCTGACTATGAGTATGGGCGTATCCGCCTTCTCGCGGAGCTTCGAGCACACCGCAAAGCCGTTCATATCGGGGAGGTTTATATCGAGCACGACGAGCCTTGCGCCGTACTTTTCAAACAGCTCGACGGCGCGCTCGCCGCTCTCCACAGCCGAGACGGTGTAGTCCTCGGCGCGGAGGAAGTCCGTGAGCAGCGAGGCGAGCTCCTTGTCGTCCTCCACGATAAGAATATCTGTCATAGTATCACCACCTGATATCATTGTACCACAATGCGTCAGATAACGCAAGTAGGGGCGAACATTGTTCGCCCGTCGTCGCTGTTTTATTTTCGGGACGTCGAGGACGCCGTCCCCTACAATTGGTATAGCACGCGGCGATAAACTCGCCATACATCTAAGTAAGCGAATTTATGAGCGACCGCGTGAACTGCCCGCAGGGGCTCCCCGCTTACCAGCCTTGTTCCATGAGCCAGTTGTTGAGGGTGCGCTCACGGTCGCGGAGCTCCTTGTCCGCGCCGCCGAAGTGTCCCATCTCCTTCTCGCCGACTATCTTGCCGTCCACGAGATAGAGCACACGGCTGCACTTTGCCGCTACCTTAGGGTCGTGAGTTACACACATCACTGTAGTGCCGTCGCTGTTGAGCGAGAGAAGCTCGTTCATTACCTCGTCGGAGCTCGCACGGTTGAGAGCGCCTGTAGGCTCGTCGGCGAATATCATCTTCGGCGAGTTCATCATGCTGCGGCAGATACACGCACGCTGGAGCTGTCCGCCCGACACCTCGTTGATGTCATTGCCGCCGACCTCGTCGATACCGAGGCGGTGCATGAGGGCGCGTCCGCGCTCCTCGGTCTGCTTGCGGCTCTCGCTGTTCTTCTTGGACTTCACGGCGGGGAGTATGATATTGTCGAGGACGCTGAGGTTCTTCATCATGTACATCTGCTGGAAGATGAAGCCCATTTCGTCGAGGCGGAGCTCGGCGAGCTCATTCTCGCTGAGCTTTGCTGTCTCTCTGCCGCCGAAAACGACCTTGCCCGAGGTGAGCCTGTCCATTCCCGATACGCAGTAGAGCAGCGTGCTCTTTCCCGAGCCCGACGGTCCCATCACGGCGACCATCTCGCCCTCGGATATGCTGAAGCTGACGTTGCGGAGCACGTTGTTCTGCTTCTTGTTGATGATGTAAGTCTTGCAAAGGTCGGTGACCTCAAGTATATTTGTCATAGTGATTTCTCCTTTTTATTCGATGTCGGCTGTATCGGAAGCCTTTATTGCCTTGATGAAAACGGTCGTGATGTACGTTCCCGCAGCTGCCGCCGCGATGATTATCAGCGGGTATACTACGAATATCTCGGCGGGGACTATCTTATACTCCGTACCCGATACCGCTCCCATGAAGCCCATTATCGGGTCGCTGACGAGCTTGGTGAAGGGGTAGGTCGTCGCGGAGGCAATGACTGCCGCAACAATTGCGCATATCGTGAATCTGAGGGTGTGGCTCAGTGAAATGAACCTGCCCTTGAAGCCGACTGCCTTCATCAGCGCTATCTCAGCCTTTTCGCGTGAAATGAACGAGCGCTCCATCAGCAGTGTTATCAGCAGGCATATCAGCACCGAGATGACAATGACCATATTCTTTATGCTTCTGATGATGTCTGCCGCTCCCGTGCAGTCCTTGACGTACTGCTCGGTATCCACTATCTCTTCGGTATCGAAGATGTCCTTCAGGCGCTCTATGCGGCTGTCTGTCTCCTTGGCGGACGGGTCGTCGTCGAAGTCCACGATGAACGAGGTGTAGCCCGCTATCTTCATCTTCGAGGTGTCCGTCAGCTCGCTGAATCTGCCGCAGCTGCCCGTCTGTATGAAGCTCTGGAACAGAGCCGTTACAATGAAGTCCTTTTCTTCGCCGTTGACCGTGATCTTTACCGTGTCTCCGATACCCGCGTCTATCGACTCGGCGGCGATTATGCTCAGTGCTACCTCGTTTTCAGCCTGAGGCGGAGTGCCCTCGGTGTACTGATAATCGGAGGCGTGGGTCTGGCAGTTCTTGATGAAATTTATCTGTGCGCGCTTGTCGCCGTGAGATACGGGAGCCATGAACAGAGCCTCGATAGTGGCGTGCGCGGGCATATCGTTATCAGCGAGTATCTCTTCGAGCTCCCTGCATTTCTTTACGAGCTCTTCCTCGCCGTTCCCGTCCATTCCGACGACCTCAATTGCGTTGTTGAAGTCGGAGATGTATACGTCCTTCTTGTCGATACCGAAGAGGAACATCAGCTTGTCGCTGCTGAGGGTATTCGCCATATTCGCAAGCAGCATTATCATCAGCATGAGCAGCGTGAATACTGCTGTGATGATTGCGTACTGCCTCGGGCTGCTGAGTACGTCGTTGAGCGCAAGGAATGAAGCCGACGGCAGCTTGCTCCTGCCGAGGTGGAGCAGACCGTTCCTGTGGAAGCGCTCGCCTGTCTGACCGCTCCTTACCGCGTCTATCGGCGAGAGCTTGTTGACCTTGTGGGTGCAGGTGAAGCAGAAGAGCATTATCAGCGCTACAACTCCGATACTGCATATCACCGAGACAAGGAACATATTGTCGCCGACCATATTCATATTATCGGATACGCTTTTCAACATGAAGTCGCCGAAAGGTACGCTCAGTGCAAGACCTATCGCCGCTCCAATAACGGAGATACCGAAGTATTTGACAAGGTAGAGATTGCGTATCGAGCCGTTTTTCAGACCGATAGCCTTCATTACGCCTATCTCACGGAATTCCTCCTCAAGGGTGAAGCGAATCGTGAATCTCAACACAACGAGGGCTATGCCGATGAGGCACACGCTCACAGCGAGGAGCATACCCGCCACGAGCATAGACATCAGGTACGCCTTCTTTATCATCGACTGCGGAGCCTTGAACAATGTTCCGTCGATAACGGGCATTTCCTTTTCAAAGGCGGTGATATCGTCGGTGTCCACGAAGATTATCAAGCCCTTGTATGGCTCAATGCCCTCTTCCTTCATTATCTCGTCGTAGTCCTCACGCGAGATGATGAAACGCGGGTCTCCCATGAAATCGGAGCCGAAGAGCGCGTCCTTGAGCGGTCCCGCATACTCGAATTCGTACTCCTTGTCGAGCGGCTTGTAGATGAAGCGGTCGCCTATCTCAAGCCCCGCACCGTTAGCCATCGAAGCCGTGATGTAAGCCTTTCCCTTATCGACGCTCTTGATGATGTTGTTGTCGCTGTCGAAGTAACTGAGCTCCGCCTCGTCGTCAGCCATTACTATGTAGGCGTTCGTGTTAGTGAGGAGGTAGTCACCGCCCTTCGTCATCTTGTCCTGCATCGCGAACAGCGCTGATTCTATACGGACATCCTTTACGCTGCCGAGCCCGCCGAGCTTCTCCATGACGGCGTCCTCGTCCGAGCTCTCGCCGTCACCCTGCGTGGCGATGAAGTAGTCGGACATTCCCGCCTTCTCGAAGTAGTTACCGAGACCGTTCGTGACGGTGATGATGTTGTTGACACTGCTTGCCGCGAACATCGTTGACAGAGTCACGAAAACAAGAATGATGAAATTGATGACCCGCTTTCTGCGGAGGTCTTTTTTGAGTATTCTCCAGATCATATCGTGTACCTCATTTCTGTTTCTCTATGCTTTGATTATAGCACGGCAATTCTTAACAAGTCTTTAACTTTATCGTGAAGATAAAAACCCGCCGATAAGGCGGGCTTATAAATTTAGTGAATAATGAAAAATGAATAGTGAATAACGAATAGTACAGAAACGGAATAGATACATTATGAATCGCGGAAAAAAATTCGCGGCTCAGAAAAACTGAACCGCGAACCGCGCGCGCCCGCTCTGAGCGAACACGTTACATATACAAATAGTTAAGAAGCGCGGAAAAAGACAAACGCTC
>CAMHBN010000042.1 GCA_946183385.1 uncultured Ruminococcus sp. | reverse complement strand
CAGCTGCTCTACCAACTGAGCTACACCAGCTTAACTGACTTGATTATTATATCACAAACGTTTCCGCTTGTCAAGCTTTTTTTGAAAATTTTTTTGATTTTGCAAAAATAGCCGTTTTCAAGGGCTCTGCCCTTGACCCGCCAAGGACGCTGTCCTTGGATTCTGCCGGGACTCTGTCCCGGACCCTGTCGGGGAACACAGCTGAACAGCCCGTCCCCTCTGTCAGCTTCGCTGACATCTCCCCACACTGTGGGGAGTCACCCCGAACCCCTAACTACGTTGCCGCTCGTAAACTCGCTCAGTCTGTACAAAAGGCTAAGTCTGCTTTCGGCGGGGAGCAATATAAGGGTACGGCTCGCGGGAACATTTAACATTCCGAGCAAAGTAAGCAAGCTTGCGAGCGTCCGCGCGAACCGCGCTCTCATTTCTGAAGCACCGCTACTAATCGGTACGACTCGCAGGAACATCTAACGTTCCGAGCAAAGTAAGCAAGCTTGCGAGCGTCCGCGCGAATCGGCGGCGCGGACACCGCGCCTGGTCGAGGCGACAGGACTCGAACCTGCGGCATCTTGGTCCCAAACCAAGCACTCTACCAAACTGAGCTACGCCTCGATAATGTCCTCTGCGGACAGCTTTTACATTATATCAGAAATATTCCGACTTGTCAAGCAGAATATTTGCCTGTAGGGCGCACAATGTGCGCCCTACAGAAATCACCGTTCAACAAAAAGAGGGGCTTATCGCCCCTCTTCCGCATTACTTTTTCTTCTTGAAAGCGTCCTTAACATCGTCAACGATGTTCTCGGCTGCGTCCTTGATATCGCCTACAACGTCGGAAGCTGCTTCCTTTACGTCGCCTGCGAAGTCACCGGCCTTGTCGGCGATGTCCTCGGCAGCGCCTGAAGCCTTGTCTGTGAGCTCCTCAGCCTTGTCAGCCATGTCCTCGGAGAGATCCCTGACTGTATCGTCGTTGATCTCGAAATCTATGCTCTCGTCTGTATCGTACGGATCGGGATAATCATAAATATCGTCGTCGTAATCGGGCTCTGCGTTCTTGCTCTTGATGATCTTGTATGCAGCGTAGCCTGCTGCAACAACCGCACCTGTTACAAGTACACCTACAAGAATGTTGTTCATACTGATTCCTCTTTTCTTACTCATATTTTTTCCTCATTTCTTCTCAAGGAAATCATGTTATCGAGCCGCTTGCGAACGACTCTGATAAACTACACTATTATTATATCACACCTTGTCTCGGATTTCAACTGTTTACATATTATTTGTTAAAAACATCAAAATAGAGAGGGCGGTTATTGGTGCAGTTTCACAACGCAGTATCCTGTTGCCGAGCCAGACGCGCCGAACGGTGTCGGAATCTGCCTCCGCGACCTCGCTGCTGTCGAAGCCGCCCTCGCTGCCGACCACGAGTCCCGCGGTCTTTACGCCCGTGAAGTCAATGTCCGCGAACGAGCAGCCGCCCTTTTCCTCATAGAGCAGAGCCGTGAGGTCGAGCTCCTTCATCATGGCGACTGCCGTTTTCCAGTCAACTATGGGCGTGACCTCGGGTATCATTCCCCTGCCCGACTGCTTTGCGGCTTCGGCGGCTATCTTGTTCAGCCGCGGGAGCTTCTTCGCAAAATCGCGCTCGTCGGGGCGCGATATGCACCTGCGGGTCAGTACGGGCACTATCCTGCTCACGCCGAGCTCCACGCTCTTCTGTATGATATATTCGAGCTTGTCCTGTTTGGGGACTGCCTGAAACAGCGTCACCTCAATGTCGGGCTCTGCGGCGCAGCGCTTTTTGTCCACAAGGTCGAGGAAGACCGTATCCGCGGTGATGCGCGATATCTTGCAGTTGTAGTCGATACCGCAGCAGCAGACGGTAAGCTCCTCGCCCGCTCTCATACGGAGCGAGTGACCGATGTGGTGAGCGTCGCTCCCCGTCAGCGTGATATTGTTCTCATCTATCTCATTGGTAAAAAATCTTGGCAACTGACTCCCCTCCTGTCAGAATCATTATACAACATTCGGTATTATTATGCAATAGGATTACAAAACATTATCGCCGTTTTGTACAACTCGGCTGCGCTTATTCTGACAGGTTCGCCAAAATTTGGCTTTTAGGCAGCTGAATTTTGGATTTTGACTACAATACAACTCCGAACTGTGGTAAAATTATTATGTATACGAGCCGCTCGGCTCAAAATATATAAAGATGAGAGGGATGTAAAATGAAGAACAAAAACCTTATCCGACGTGTCGCGGCAGGCTTCACTGCCTTCGCGACCTCTGTCGCCTGCTCGGCAACGGGCGCGGCTTCTCTGCCGACCGCAGTCGCAGCCGACGACACCGACAACTACGCAAAGCTCCTGCAATACTCGATGTACCTGTATGACGGCAATATGTGCGGCAAGGACGTCGATAAAAAGAGCGGCTTCTCGTGGCGCGGCAACTGCCACACCGATGACGAAGTCCCCGGCGGCTTCCACGACTGCGGCGACCACGTAAAATTCGGCATCACCGCGGGCTATTCGGGCACGACCCTCGGCTGGGCTTACTACGAGTACAAGGACGTATTCGACGAGCTCGGTCAGACGGGACACCTGAAGCTCCTCACCGACCACTTCTGCAAGTACTTCAAGGACTGCACCACCCTCAGCGGAGGCAATGTCACCGACTTCGTCTATCAGATAGGCGACGGCGATATGGACCACAACTCCTACTGGGGACCTCCCGAGAAGCAGGACAGCTCCTCGCGAAAGGTGTTCAGGACATCGAGCGGCGCCAGCGACGTTGCGGCTGAATATGCAGCGGCTCTGGCGGTCAACTACCTGAACTTCAACAACGAGGAGGACCTCACCTACGCGAAAGCTCTGTACAAGTTCTCGAAGCAGTACAACCAGTGCGCTACTCAGGGCGTTACGCCGTTCTACACTTCAAAGAGCTGCGACGACGACCAGGCATTCGCGGCAGGCTTCCTCTACCTCGCGACACAGGAATCCTCCTACAAGGACGACCTCAAGAAGTACGCAGGTAACCCGAGCAACGACCCCAACTGGGACTACTGCTGGGACAAGGTAGCTATCGGAGCCTCTATCCTCAACGGCGAGATAAACGGCGACTTCGGCATAGCCTCCAAGTACGCGAGCGGCAAGTACAAGGACAAGGGCACGTGGTACCTCCTCGACAGCTGGGGAGCCGCACGCTACAACACAGCGGCACAGTTCACGGGTCTGCTCCTCACAAAATATAAGCAGGGCGACTACTCCGAGTGGGCGAAGTCGCAGATGAGCATGATACTCGGCGACAATCCCAGAAATGCCTGCGTAGTCGTAGGCTTCAACGACAAGTCCGCGAAGTATCCTCACCACGAGGCAGCTTCGGGTCTGAGCGGCTGGAACGAGTACAACGCGGCAGGCGCTACCTTCGGACCCAAGGGCGGTCACGTCCTCACGGGCGCTCTTGAAGGCGGCTTCCAGAGCACAGGCTTCAACTTCACGGATTCGCTCCAAGACATCACCTCCTCCGAGGTCGGTATCGACTACAACGCCACCCTCGTAGCGGCAGCGGCTGGTCTGTACAGCATATACAAGACGGGTCAGGTAGACGCGACCCCGAACGGCGTTGACCGCGTTATCCACTACGACGAGAACTTCACCGCCTCTACCACCTCCGCAACTGAGACATCCACGACTACCTCGACCACTACCACAGCGACAACTACAGCTTCGACTACTGCGACCACGGTAACGACCACCGCTGACCGCGCGAAGGCTATCGTAAGCGTTAGTATGCTCGACCCCGACACAGGCAAGCAGGTAGCGGGCGTTGAGTATGCTATCACGGGCTACGGCGAAAACGGCGCTCACTTCGGCACCGAGAAGTTCGTATCGGGCGAAACGACCGATGTCATAGATGTCAACTTCCACGACCTCTCCACCGAGGAGTTCAAGCGCGCTTTGTACTGGGAGCTTGGAATAAACAAAGTCCCCGAGGGATATCTTACCCCGTCCCCGATGAACGGCAAGTTCAGCATAGTGGACGGTAAGGCTGATGTAGTTATCACTCTTGAAAAGGCTCCCGCATACGAAAAAATGATGCTCAACATCGGCATCGTTGACAAGGAAACGGGCAAGGCGATTCCGGGTGCGGAGTTCACCATCTCGCTCAAGGAAGGCAACACCGAACTTGGCACGAAGAGCTACACCTCTGTCGACGGCACGAACGCGATAAATGTCAAATGGGACAACGTTACCGCACCTTCAAGGGTAACGGCGACAGTCACTGTCAAGTCAGTGCCGAAGGGCTACGATATGCCCGAGGATACGGACAAAGTATGTGCGTTCTACCGCACCGACGTCATAAGCCCGAAATTTGAGCTCGTTAAGAACGGCGAGACCGTAAGAACATGGGGCGACGCGAACCTCGACGAGAAGGTGACTGTCGCGGACGCGGTAGCGATACTCCAGTCGATAGCGAACAAGGACAAGTACGCGCTCAAGCCCGAAGGCGCGCTGAATGCGGACGTCTACATGAACGGCGACGGCGTGACTGCAATGGACGCATATGCGATACAGCTTGTGGACGCGGGCAAGATAAAAGCAGCTGACCTCCCGATTACGGAATCGGCACTTAACTGATAGTCCGACTATTACTGTTTCGCACAAAAATTAAATATGTTTTTTGGTACCGATATACAATACAACTTTTGTATATCGGTACTTTTTTGCCATTTTCAAGCAATTTTATCTGCAATAATTTAGATTTGTACATTTTTAGTTCATAATCCTTTGTAATAATTACGTCAATATATACAAAACGGATATATCATTTTAGGGCAATAGGTAGAAACTTCGATAAATCGGCACTGTGTAACTGTATTGTAACCTTTCAGTATCCGTTTTGTAACTAAAAATGTGAAGAAATTATGTATAATAGAGCATAAGGCATATTATAGGCAATACGTTACGATTCAGAAATCAGAAAGAAGTGTGAATAGTATGCATTTAAAGAAAATTACATCTGCAGTTGTCAGCGGTCTCCTCGCACTGTCGGCTACTGTAACTTCATTCTCCGCAGCTGCTCCCTCTCTCAATGCAGCAGCGGCAGACGGCGACAATTACGCTAAGCTCCTCCAGTACTCCCTCTACCTCTATGACGCAAATATGTGCGGCAAAATGGGCTCAGACTGCGGTCTTGACTGGAGAGGCGACTGCCACACCAGCGACGACGTTGTCGGTGGCTTCCACGACGCAGGCGACCACGTATGGTTCGGTCAGCCCGAGGGCTACACAGCTTCAACTCTCGGCTGGGCTTACTACGAGTTCAAGGACGCTTTCGAGGCAACAGGTCAGGGCGCTCACCTCAAGGTGATAACAGACCGCTTTGCCAAGTTCATGCGTGAGGCTACAGTCCTCAACGGCGGCACAGTCCAGAAGGTCCTCATCGAAAAGGGTGAGGGCGGTCCCGACCACTCCTACTGGGGCCCCCCCGAGAAGCAGGGCAACAGAGGCAGAATGCTCTGGACTACCGACGGCGCTGCAAATATCACTGCCGAATATGCAGCAGCTCTCGCAGCCAACTACGTAAACTTCAAGAACCCCGATGACCTTACTTACGCTAAGGCTCTCTTCAATTTCGCAAAGCAGCATCAGGGCTCGTACTCATGCGAGTTCTACGGCAACAAGGATACCTCTGACGAGATTGCTTGGGCTGCTTGCTGGCTCTATCTCGCTACAAAGGATAACACCTACATGGGCGATATCAAGAATATCGGCGCTGCTTACTGGGTACACTGCTGGGAGAACGTTTCCCTCGGTGCCGCTATCCTCAAGGGCGAGATCACAGGCGACTGGAGCTCCACAAACGCTCTCGGCGATATGTCGGGCGACGGATACAAGTTCTACGACCAGTGGGGCAGCGCAAGACACAACGCTACCGCTCAGATGTGCCAGCTCGTAGCTGCCAAGCACGGTCACGGCAACGCAGGCTGGGCTAAGGGTCAGATGCAGTACCTCACAGGCGACAGAGCATTCGCAAACGGCAAGTCCTACTGCCTCGTTGTCGGCTTCAAGCCCAACGCTTCAAACAAGCCTCACCACAGAGCTGCTTCAGGTACAGACGGCGCTGAGACAGACGGTATCGCGTCGGCACACGTACTCGTAGGCGCGCTCTGCGGCGGACCTGTAGACGCTCAGGGTACATATCAGGATCTCCGTTCCGACTATAAGGCAAACGAGGTTGCCTGTGACTACAATGCAGGTCTCGTAGGCGCAGCAGCAGGTCTTTACTCTAACTACAAGACAGGTTCCATCGACAATTCTATCCCCGGCGTATCCAAGATATACGGTGCAGGCGGCACTCAGCAGACCACACCTACAACCACAACAACTCAGAACCAGCCTCAGCAGACGACTACAACTCAGTCTCAGCAGCAGTGGCAGAACACAACAACTACTACCACTACTACAGGCGGTTCCAATCCTTCAAGCGACAAGGACATCGTTCTCACAAAGTCTGATATGGACGTCGGACAGGAAAAGGGCGATGACGGCGCAACCAACAACTACGCAGAGTTCAAGCCTCAGGGCGCTAAGTCTGCTACACTTTACCTCACTGTAAAGTCCAACGATACAGAGGTATCGGGCGGCTTCGGAACATGGACAGGCAAGTGGGAACAGGAAGAGTTCTCGGGTCTGAAGGTAAACTCCGACAAGACAGCTGCTATCGACTACACTATCCCCGCAAACGTTGGTCAGACTGTAAAGGCTATGGTCTGGTGGCCTCACGGCGATGACGTTGTTATCGACAAGGTAGTCCTTCATATGGACGGCAGCAGCACGCCTTCCAACAATACAACCACCACTACAACGACAACAACAAGACCTACCACAACCACAACGACCACTACTACCACAACAACAACCAAAACAACTACTACAACTACCACAACGACGACCACCACAACTACTACAACCACTACAACAGCTAAAAACGAGGCTTCAAAGTACGGCGACGTTAACCTTGACGGCTCTGTTACTATCGCTGACGCGGTCGCTATCCTCCAGTACATCGGCAACAAGGACAAGTACTCGCTCAACGCAAAGCAGCTCGCAAACGCTGACGTCTTCAACACAGGCGACGGAATAACAGCTAACGATGCACGCGTTATCCAGAAGGTTGACGCAGGCGCTATCAATGTATCACAGCTCCCCATCAGATAATGAGATAAGGATAAATATGTGAAGTGCCACCCGAGCGGGAGATCGCTCGGGTGGTTTTTTCTGACCATTTTTGTTGGGCGATGGTCAATAATTGCTCAGTTTTACGGCAATTATTGACAAGATTAAGGCGCTATGTTAGAATATACCTGTAATATTTTTACGTTGTATTCCGTTCTGTTTAGTAAGGGACGGTACAAATCATGGGCTTGTTTTTCACTCGGACGCTGCACATTTGTCCCGCGTGAAAAACAAGTTCAAAGTGAAGGGATGATCTATCATGAAGTACAAACCATTCAACGCACTCACAGCTGCCGCTCTTACTGCGGCTATGGCTCTGTCGGCGCTTCCTGCATCGGGAACAGCTACAGCTGACGCCGCCGATACCGAGGACGTCGTTTTCGCGACCGACTTCGAAGACGGCGACGCCTCCAAGTTCTCCAAGCGCGGCGACAACGACACCTCCGTCATCGAGGTCATCGAGGACTCGAAGGCTCCGAGCGGAAGCAAGGTAATGTCCGTATCGGGACGCGACCAGAGCTGGAACGGTCCGTCTCTCTCGGTTGAGGGACTGCTCGAGCCGAACGTGAAGTATACTCTCTCGGTCAAGGTCAAGGCTGCGTGGTACAATACCGTGTGCGTTTCAATGCAGCACACCCCCAACGGAGCTGACGAGCCGCAGTATACGAACCTCGTAAAGGGCGTATCTCAGGGCGATTACGTCACCCTCGAGACGAGCTTCTCCTTCGGCGACAAGGAAAAGGACGTCTCCATCTATATCGAGACCAACGGCGAGGCTAACGACCTCTGCGTGGACGATTTCAAAATTGCTCTCGCTCCCAATAAGCTCGACAAGACCCTCGTCGGACTCAAGGACGTATATGCCGATATGTTCAAATTCGGCACGGCTACTACAGTCGGCGAGATATCGCCCTCAACTACTCAGGAGCTCGTAAAGCACCACTTCAACAGCCTCACCGCAGGCAACGAGCTCAAGCCCGACTCAGTCCTCGACAAGGCAGCCTGCCTCGCGATGGCTGCTGACGGCGACGATACAGACCCGCAGGTAACCCTCGCAAATGCTGCTCCGATACTCGATTTCGCAAGGGATAACAACATCTCCGTAAGAGGTCACGTCCTCGTATGGCACCAGCAGACCCCGCTCTGGTTCTTCAAGGAGAACTACGACGAGAAGGGCGACTGGGTATCCAAGGAGAAGATGCTCAAGCGCATGGATAACTACATCAAGAACGTGTTCGCGGCTGTCAAGGAGGAATACCCCGACGTTGACTTCTACGCGTGGGACGTTGTCAACGAAGCTCTCACGGACGGCGGCTCTCCCAGAGAGGGAGGCTTCCCCTCACAGGAGAACCAGTACGGAGCTTCACCGTGGGTAAAGGTATTCGGCGATAATTCGTTCATCAAGCCCGCTTTCGAGTACGCGAAGAAGTACGCTCCCGAGGGAACCAAGCTCTATTACAACGACTACAACGAGTACATGGATAAGAAGGACGCTATCGTCAAGCTCGCGCAGGAGATAAACTCCGACGGTCACTACATCGACGGTATCGGTATGCAGTCACACCTCAACGTTACCAACAACGGCGGCAACGACCCGTTCCCGACCGCAGGTATGTACAAGGCAGCACTGGAGAAGTTCAGCAAGACAGGTCTCGACATCCAGATAACCGAGCTCGACGCGACCGTTGACGACGAGAGATACGAGCTTCAGGCTCAGTATTACAGCGACATCTTCGACGCTATCGTTGCATATAAGGACTACGTTTCCGCGGTAGTCGTATGGGGTACGACCGACGACCAGAGCTGGCGTACCGAGAAGAATCCGCTCCTCTTCAACAAGGACTACGAGGCTAAGCCCGCCTACTTCTCGATAATCGACGGTATTGAGGTACCCGAGATAACGACAACGACAAAGAAGACTACGACCTCCACGACTACAAAGACGACTACGACATCGACCACGACTGCAACATCGACTGCGAAAGTCACCACATCCGCGGGTACAACTCTCGGCACAGGCGATATCCTCCTCGGCGACGCCAACACCGACAAGAAGGTAACCGTCGCGGACGCAGTAGCGATACTCCAATCCATCGCTAACAAGGACAAGTACGGACTCAGCGAGACAGGCAAGGCAAACGCCGACTGCTACAACACAGGCGACGGCGTCACCGCCAAGGACGCGTGGGCTATACAGGCTCTTGACGCAGGCAAGGTGACATCGCTCCCCGTAATGGAATAAGGACAGCAAAAGCCTCCCGATAAGGGAGGCTTTTTATGTAGGGGCGGATATTATCCGCCCGCCTATAAATGGCATTGTTATCTTGCGCGGAATAATTCCGCGGGCAAGATATCGCGTGCAACAAATAAGGGGAGGCTCTGCCTTTGTAATCCGCCAAGGAGCACAGCCCCTTGGAACCCGATGTTCGCGCTGTAGTTTTTAGAAAACGGAAAATATTTCCGCGCGGCTTATTTTTATTCTTCCCACCAGCACTCATTCTGGTCGGCGATATCATCGAAGCTGAAAAGATGTCCGAGCTTCGGCGTTGCTATGGCAACTCCGTCCTCCTCTGCCTGCTTGACGATGTCCTCGGCGGGCTTGTACCGGTCATAGTCCGCGTAGAGATACGCGCCCCAGTGGACGGGTATCAGATACGCTGCGTGAACGTCCTGAGCCGCCCTGGTAAGCTCCTCGGGCGACATATGCGACCACGCAGGCGTGTCCTGTCCCGCGTCGCCGAGCATAACATCGGGAGCTCCGAGCTTGTCGTAAACTTGTGCAAAGGTGTCGCAGTAGCCCGAATCACCCGTAAAATAGAGGCTATGTGAGCTGTCTGCCATATAGATACCGCCCCAGAGCGTCTGATACTGCTTGCTCGCGAATCTGCCCGAATAGTGCTGAGCAGGCGTGAGGGTGTACTCCACACCGCCGAGCTCCACGCTTTCCCACCAGCCAAGAGCGTGGATCTTGCTCTTGTCGATCCCCCAGCCCTCAAGGAGCGAATCAACACCGAGCGGCACGACATATTCGCCGACCTTTCCGTCGATAGCGGTCACAGTGCCGTAATCGAGGTGGTCAAAGTGGTCGTGCGAGATGCAGAGCACGTCGATATCAGGCACATTGTCGATATCGAGCGCGACCTCGCAGATACGCGCGGGAAGTGCATACATCTGCGGAGTAGACGCCCCCTTCGTGAGGATAGGGTCGATGAGGACATTCCGGCTGCCCATCTGAACGAGCGCGGACGAGTGTCCCAGCCAGCTGATGTTCATCTGACCGTCAGCCGCGCGGTCGAGCGAGTCTATCTTCTCGGCAGAAATAAGGCTCTCGGGCTTGGAGTAGGCGTTGACATTGAGCGAGCCGCTCGACGTAGACTCCACCGCGTTCTCATTTTGGAACTTTCCGTCGCTGTAGAGCACGGACGTGTGCTTGGTAAACTCCGCGCGCTGAGCCTTGTCGGGGTACTTACCGATGGGCACGGTGAAATACTTGAAGAAGGCAAATCCCGCGACCGTAAAAAGCAGGAACAGCACTAAAACGATGGCGATGATGACCTTCAAAGCTTTTGATTTTTTCATTTTTTATCCCTCTCAAAAAAACAACATATTACTGCCCATTATAGCATAAAAGCCGTAATATGTCAATAAAAAAAGCGCCTGCTATTGCAGACACCCAATTGGCGCCACCTGTTGGACTCGAACCAACGACCCTGCGGTTAACAGCCGCATGCTCTACCGACTGAGCTAAGGAGGCATATATTTAACTAATGCTGTAAATCTCTTTAACAGCATTAGCGTTTTATATCAGCTCGTTTAACCTCACGGTATCAGGTGAAATCATTTGTGCTCGCCCAACCGACTGAGCTAAAGAGGAATATCAATGCCGGCACTGATCTACTTTTCCGGGCCGTCACCAGCCGAGTATCATCGACGCGAGTGAGCTTAACTGCCGTGTTCGGAATGGGAACGGGTGTGACCTCACTGCAATAAGCACCGACTTGAAA
>CAMHBN010000041.1 GCA_946183385.1 uncultured Ruminococcus sp. | reverse complement strand
CACCCTCGCTCTGTCGGGAGCTCTGCTCGGCGGCTGTATCACAGCCCTGACCGCAAGCGCCCGAGAGCCCTACGACGTCTACAACTACGACCGCTGGGGCGAGGCTGTACCCTCGCAGGCAGGCTATATCGCCGACCGCTCCGTTTCGGGCTACGACCTCGGAGTGGGAGCATTTGAGTCGCCGTCCGACATCTTCCTTGACCACAACGACATCTTCTACATCGTCGATTCGGGCAACAACCGCATAGTCGCGGTGGATTCCGATTTCAGCGAGACAGTGAAGGTGTACGACAGCTTCACCATGCCCGACGGCTCGGCGACGAAGCTGAAAAATCCGCAGGGCATATTCATCTCCGCCGAGAACGACCTCATGTACATCGCCGACAACGAGAACGCCCGCGTCCTCATAAGCGACATGGACGGCAATGTTCAGCGCGAGATAACCAAGCCGACCTCCGAGGTATACGACCAGAAGCGTACCTTCCTGCCTCAGCGCGTCATCGCTGACAAGGCGGGCAATGTCTACATCGTGCTCGGCAACATCACCACGGGCGCGGCTATGTTCGACCCCGAGGGCGAGTTCATCGGCTTCTACGGCGCGAACCGCGTCCAGCCGACAGCCGAGATAGTCAGCAACTACTTCACGAGCCTGTTCACCTCCGAGGAGAAGCGTGCCCGCCGCGCAAGAAATGTCCCGACGGGCATCACGAGCTTCGACATCGACGGCGACTTCATCTTCACGTGTACGTCGTCCTCGACGCAGACCACTGATACGGTCAAGAAGCTAAACGCCGCGGGAAACAACATCTTCGCGAGCATGGACCTCAAATTCGGCGACTACGCTCCAATGTACGACACCTCGCAGAACAAGCTCCTCGCGCCCGCGATAGTCGATATCGACATCGCCGAGGACGGCAACATCAACTGCCTCGACTTCACCACGGGACGCGTTTTCCAGTACGACAAGGAGTGCAACCTGCTGTTCATCACGGGCACGCTCGCCAAGCAGGTGGGCGGCTTCGACCACGCCGCCGCTCTCGAATCAAGGGGAGAGAATCTCTACGTCGTGGACAACCGCAAGGACACCGTCACAATATTCACCGAGACCGACTTCGGTGCTATCGTCCACAAGGCGACAACGCTCTTCAATCAGGGCTACTACGAGGAGGCTCTCGAACCGTGGCAGGAGGTGCTCCGCCACGACGGCAACTACTGGTACGCGAATGTCGGCTTGTCGCTGGCACTCCTGCGCAAGGGCGACTATGAGGGCTCGATGAAGTACGCAAAGGTAGCAGGCGTCGGAAGCGTATACAACAAGGCTTTCGAGGGCTACCGCATGGAGTTCCTCAAAAAGCACTTCGGAGCGATATTCGCTGTCATTGCGGCAGTGATAATAGCTCTGCTCGCGCTCGGATACGTTATGAAGCGGCGCAGACGCGCTCTCGCGGCGGCTGAGGCTGTCCCCGCGGACGCCGACATAGCAAGGCTCGACCTCAACAAGGGCGAGGCGGCGGAGGCTTTGCAGGCTCTCGAAGCCGAGGTAAAGGCAGACGAGGAAGCGGCAAGGCTCAAAGCCGAGATAGCCGAGGCGGCGGCGGAAGCTCCCGCCGAGGAAGAAACAGAAAAGAGAGAGGAGGAATAGCACCATGATGGACCTGCGACCCGCTGAATGGGTAAAGCACGCGATAACCCACCCCGTCGAGGGCTTTGAGGATATGCGCTGGAAGAAATCGGGCTCGCTGAAAATAGCGTTCCTGATAGTGTTCCTGCTGTTCTTCTCTCAGATAGCATACGGAAGAATGTACGGACAGCAGTTCTACGTCGCCTACGACAAGACCTTCAACATCGTGCCCTACATCATGCAGACGATAGTGGTATTCGCGGCATGGGTGGTCGGCAACTGGTCGATATGCACCCTCCTCGACGGCGAGGGCACCATGCGCAACATCTGCATATACAGCGCCTACTCGCTCATACCGTACATCGCACAGCGCTTCATAAACGTGCTCCTCTCGCATATCCTTATCCGCGACGAGTACGTCTTCATGCAGGCGATAGAGATAATCGGCGTCGGCTGGACGGCGATACTGCTGTTCTCGGCGATAAAGTCGGTGCACCAGTACAGCTTCGGCAAGACGGTGTTCGCGATTATCCTCACCGTCGCCGCCATGCTGATAATGCTGTTCCTGCTCGTGCTCTTCATGTCGCTGATACAGCAGGTGTACATCTTCGCATCAACGATATACACAGAGCTCTCGTACAGGATAAGAGTCTGACGGAACGGCGGTGATACTATGAAGAACAAGATAAAACGCACGCTTCTGTGCCTGCTTGCCGTTTCGATGATGACCGTATCCGCGAACATCTACGCCGACAACGAGGACGAGGATACCGCGGCTGAGGTCGTGGACGGGGAGGAGAGCTCCGAGGAGGAAGCCACCGAGGAAAAGGCAGCAAAGATGAAGGAGTCGGAGGAGAAGGTGAGAGCCGACTTCGACGACATAACGGAATATCTCCGCAAGGTCGGTTCCGCTGACGGCATAGACATCTACGCCAAGGACAAGGGCTTCGCGGACGCGATATGGGAGAAAAACGGCGGCGAGCCCGAGAAGAAGTCCGACTACACCGAGGCTCAGGAGGAGCTCGCCGACAGGATAAGCGAGCTGAAAAAGCTCGGCGACCTCGTTGCCGTTGACCCCGAAAAGAAGGAGGCTCTCGCGAGCTTCGAGACCGGCAACAAATGCGACGAGGGCAAGCTCTACGTCAGCGACGCCAAGCGCTACCTGCTGTACGTGGACAGCGACCTCACCCGCGTTATACGGGTACGCCGCGTAATATCAACGATTGACGACCCGTCGCTGTTCAGCTCGATAGACGGCAAGACGCTCGAGCGCATGGACGGCGACTACAGGAAGGTGCTCGCGACCTACACCGAGAGCGGCACCGAGGACGGAAAAAAGGTCTACTACAGCTCCGACAGGATGGCTTTTGCGTGGCTCAGCGCCGACGGAAAGCAGGTCATCGGCGTGTACAGGCAGTGTGCCGAAAATGACAGCTACATAATGCTCGTGGACGACCGCCTCGGCAACCTCGGGCTCAAAAACAAGGCTACGGGCTATATATGGTGGTCGGCTCCGCTCGGAGCAGCACGCGACAAGGTCGCAACGCCGCTCCTCGTGAATGAGCTCCGCTCGTCGAATACGCTCCGCTACGGCATACCCTCGAAGCGCTCGAACAACAACGTTCTGCGCTCGGGTACGGACGACTGCGAGATAAGCGTCAGCGACACCAAGGGCGGCGTAAAGGTGAATTATAACTACAAGAAGGCGGGATTCAGCTTCCCTGTCGTGTACACGCTCGAAAAGGACTGCCTGAAAGCCTCGCTCAAAGTCTCCGACATCAAGGAGCCCAAGGACGAGAAGATAGCCACCGAGGTCACGCTGCTGAATAGCTTCGGAGCAGCCTCCGACAAGGAGGACGGCTACTTTGTCATCCCCGACGGCAGCGGCGCTCTCGTGCGCTTCAACAACAACAGGACTATGGACACCAACGCCTACCGGCAGCGCGTTTACGGCAATGACATCACGGTCGTGCCGACGAGCAGGGGAGCCGTGACCGAGCAGATATACCTGCCCGTATACGGCATAGTCAAGGAGGACAACGCCATGCTCGTGGTAGCCTCCAAGGGCGACTCGAACGCGTACCTCTCGGCGCAGGTGTCGAAGCAGTCGAACAGCAGCTACAACCTCTGCAATTTCACATTCATACTGCGCGGCACGGACACCTTCTATATGTCGGGCAACAACGCCGACAAGCTTACCGTTTTCGAGAACGGCGATATCATCTCCGACGACATCGAGCTCCGCTACTACCCGATTGCAAAAGAGGGCGCGGACTACGTTGACGTCGCGTCACGCTACAGGCAGTACCTCATCGAGGAGGAGGGCGTCGAGCCGAAAACATCAGGCGCGGCGATGTACCTCGACCTCTACGGCGGCACGCTCAAAAAGAAGCCCGTGCTCGGCATACCCGTCACGATGAAGCAGTCCGTCACCAGGTACGACGAGGCGCTTGAAATACTCACCGAGCTCAGGGACAAGGGCGTGGACGATATGGTCGTCTCCTATAACGGCTGGACCAACGACGGCATAAAGCGCAAGGTCGATACGGGAGCCTCGCCCTCGGGCAAGCTCGGCGGAAAGAGCGATTTCCGCAAGCTCACCGACTTCATAGACGACAGCGGCTTTGAGTTCTACCCCGCATCAAGCAACAGGGATTTCTACTCGGGCAACGGCTACTACTCGTTCACAAGCACCTGCGTGAGGGTGTCGGGCTCGTACTCGCGCATAGTCAGCTACGACCGCGCCTACGGCATACCCGACGGCTTCAAGAAGAATATGTCGCTCCTGTCGCCGAGCTATTTCAGCGAGGTCTACAGCAAGGCGGCTAAGAGCTACTCAAAGGCGGGGCTTTCGGGAATAGCAGTGGACAATGCGGCTTCGTCGCTCTACGGCGACTACGGCAAGAAGAACATCTCCCGCTACAAGGCTATGACCATAGCCGAGGAGACCTTCGATTCCCTCAGCGGCGGACTTGACAACGGCTTCATCGCCGACGGCGCAAACGCCTACGCTCTGCCGTATATCAGCCACATCACGAACGTGCCGCTCTCGTCGAGCAGATTCGACATCTTCAACGAGGACGTACCATTCTACCAGATAGTCATGCACGGACTTGTGCCATACTCGACCACTCCCGTCAACGGCGACGCCGACCCGACCACGCTCCTGCTGATGGCGGCGGCTACGGGAAGCCGGCTCAGCTACGATATGATATATAACGAGACGAGCAAGCTCAAGGACACCGACTACGACATCTACTACTACGCCAACTACCACTACTGGGCAGACACAGCCGCTGAGCAGTACAAGCTCCTCGCGCCTCTGCTCAACAGTATCGGCGACAGCACTATCACAGGCTACGGCGTCAGCGATGACGGCGACCTCATAACAACGACTTATTCAAACGGCACCGTCGTAAAGGTAGACCTCGCGGAAAAGACGGTCGAATACGGCGGGAACAAGCTCTCGCTTGCAGATGATGAGGAAGGAGGTATCGGCAACTGATGGCAGAAGAAGCAATAAAGGCGGAGACAACCGCAGAGGAGACTGCTCCCGCGGCAGAGACAGCCGCAGTCAAGCCCGCAAAGCAGCGCCGCAGACTGCCCTATGAGAAGCGCAAGCAGCTCTACGGCTACGGCTTCATATCTATATGGATGATAGGCACGCTGTTCTTCTTCCTTATCCCGCTGGTGAAATCGTTCTGGTACTCCTTCAACGAGGTATCCATCGGCGAGGGCAAGATGATGACGGACTGGGTCGGGCTCGCGAAGTACGATTTCGTAATGAACGCAGACCCGAACTACACAACCTTCCTCAAGGACACCCTCATTGAGACGCTGTGGAAGACTCCGCTCGTACTAATATTTTCGCTGTTCATAGCGGTCATACTCAATCAGGAGTTCCGCGGCAGGACGCTCTCGCGTGCGATATTCTTCCTGCCCGTCATTATCGCGACGGGTCCTGTCTACAAGATAATCAGCGGCGATATGAACTCCACGGGCAACACGGGAGCGGCGCAGTTCTCGACGATGTTCTCGACAGACCTCGTGGGACAGCTCCTGCAATTTCTCGGCATATACGGAATAAGCGACAATATGAGCACGATGATATCCACAGTCGCGGACAATATCTTCGGCATCGTCTGGTCGAGCGGCATACAGATACTGCTCTTCCTCGGCGCATTGCAGAACATACCGCCGTCGGCAAAGGAAGCCGCTCAGATAGAGGGCGCGACCTCGTGGGAGTTCTTCTGGAAGATAACTCTGCCCTATGTAAGCCCCTTCATTCTCGCGAACCTCATATTCACGGTCATCGACTCCTTCACGAGCCCGACCAATACCGTAATGGGACGTATCCTCGCGATGAAGGAGGAGTGGAAGTTCGGCGAGGCTTCCGCGATGGCATGGATATACTTCATGATAGTCCTCGCGGCTATCGGACTGGTAACGCTCATAGTAAACAAGTTCATTTACTATGAGGTAGAGTAAGGGAGGCGATGATATGACTGATACAACAGGCGCCGTTGTCAAGAGCGAAAGCGAGATAGGCGGCGGTCTCACTCCCCGACAGGCAAAGAAGAAGCGTATGCAGTCGATGACAGCCGAGGAGCGCGGCTACGTCCGCCGCAAGGCTGTTATGGACGCAGTATGGCCGATATTCCGCTTCGTCATACTCTTCGGACTCGGCTTCGTCATACTCTACCCGCTCATATATATGGTGAGCTGTACCTTCCGTGAGAGAGCGGATATGACAGACCCCACAGTTATGTGGATACCGCGCCACTTCACGCTGAACGTGCTGAAGGAAACGCTCACGGCTATGGACTTCTGGAACACGCTGAAGACCACGCTGATACTCAATATCGGCTGTTCGTTCGTGCAGGTCGTGTCGTGCGCACTGACGGGCTACGGTTTCGCGAGATTCAAGTTCCGCTTCAAGGGACTGCTCTTCGGCATCGTCATAATGATGATACTCGTACCCACGCAGGTAATAGCTCTGCCGCTGTACACGCAGTTCCGCTACTTCGGAATACGCGGGCTGTTCACGATAAACCTCATCGACACGATGTGGACGATGTATATGCCCGCGATAACCGCCAACGGCATACGCTCGGGACTGATGATACTGATATTCCGTCAGTTCTTCCGCGGACTTCCGAAGGAGCTCGAGGACGCCGCCTACATCGACGGCTGCGGTCCGCTGAAAACGTTTATCCGCGTAATGATACCGAATGCGGGCTCGGCGTTCCTGACCGTATTCCTCTTCTCGGTGGTATGGTACTGGAACGACTACTATGTGAGCTCGACATTCTTCGTCAACACGAGCACGCTCGCGCGAATGCTCACGAACCTCGATACCGAGCTGAAAATAAGGCTTTTCCAGTCCGCGACGGTTGAGATATCCCCGCGCGAACAGATAGTGTGGAAGGAAGCAGGCTGCCTGCTTTCGATAACGCCGATACTGGTGCTGTACGTCTGCCTGCAGAAATACTTCACTGAGGGTATCGCACGCTCGGGAATCACGGGAATATAAAAAAAGTCCCCGAAGGGAAGCTCCCTTCGGGGACTTTTTGTCATGTCACTTTATTTCGAGTCTCTTCGCAACGGGCTCGGCGGGCTTCTTCTTGGGAAGCTCTATCGTGAGGATACCGTTCTTGTACTCGGCTGAGATAGCCTCTGCGTCAACATCGGAGATGTCGAAGCTCCTCTTGTATGAGCCGAATCTTCTCTCGCGGCGGATATACTTTGTATTGTCGTCCTTCTCCTCGGACTCGGCTGTGTGCTCGGCGGAGATAACGAGGAACTCGCCGTTGATGTCGAGCTTTATGTCCTCCTTCTCGAAGCCGGGGAGCTCGGACTCCATCACGTACTTGTCGCCCTCGTCCTTGATATCGGTCTTACAGGCATTGACAGGCATACTGTCGTAGTTTTTATCGAGATCGTTCCAGATATTGAAAAGATCGAAAGCGTTTCTTCCAAAGGGTGTCATTCCGTACATCATAATTCATACCTCCAAATTCTTTCGGTCTCGTCGGAGACCTGTGTTAATAGTGTGTGCGTCATTCGGTGAAATATGTGCGTTCCATGGGAATCATTCCTTTCACAGACCTGCTTATCTTATTCCTTCGTATGCGTCACAAGGTCGACCACCTCGGGGGAGATGTAGTCCGAAAAGAAGCGTTTCATCTCGGCTTCGACATCGGAATATTTCAGCCCGTACTTCTCGAGGAAATCATCGTCCTTCTGACAAAGGTATGTGTAGAATCTGTAGCCGACTATGAGGTCGTCGCGCGACCTCTCAGCTGTCGAGCCGTCCAGCTCGGATACAGCCTCACTGACCCTGCCGTCGTCGAGCATATCGGTCAGCTTTTGGACAAGCGCTTCCTTCTGCTGATCCTTCAGCACCAGCATAGCGGGAGATTCCACATTTACATGAAACAAAAGTCGCATTGCTGCGTCAAGGCATTCCTTTATCTGCCTCATGATGTAATCCTGTTCAAACATGGGGGCAAGCTCCTTTCGTTTCATTGACTGTATGATACAGCCACTTTGTGTTGGTATTATTATGAGAATGTGATAGCTTTCTGAAATTTAGCACTCACGCCACAAGAGTGCTAACACTTGTAAATCAAGAGTGCTAATCCAATAGTAAATGTAGGGGCGCACCCGTGTGTGCGCCCGTTGTATTATCACGTTATTGCGGGCGGGTAATATCCGCCCTTACAATGCGCTGCGGGACGCCGAGGGCGGCGTCCCCTACATTTACTTGCTTATCTCCATATGCCATCTTCCCCACGTCTCGTCCCTGTAGGTGAAGGCGTTTTCGTCTGCCGAGACCTCGGTGAAGCCTGCGCCCGTGTAGCATCTCCGCGCCGCCGAATTGACGTTGAAAACACAGAGGCGGACGGTATCAGCGCACGCAAGCTCAACGGCGTACCTCACGGCGAGCCCTATCATTTCGCGACCCAAGCCCTTGCCGCGTACCTCGGGCGAGAGCACTACAAATTTGAGCATAGCCGCGTTCGTTTCGGTGTTTACGGAGAGGCAGAAGAATCCGATAGTCTTGCCGCTGTCGGTCGTCGCGACGAACGGGCAGTCGCCGAAGTTTAAGGCGTGCTCGCTGAGCACAGACGCAAAGTTTTCCTGCGTGAGCGGGAAGCTGAAACGGTTCGCGCACCACAGCGCGTGCGCGCGCTCGTCGTTTATCCAACTGCTGACCGCGGCAAAGTCGAGCTCTGCGATATACGGTCGCAGTCTCATTTGCGAATCTTCATCGAGATATCGAAGCACTTGACGGAGTGGGTGAGAGCTCCGAGGGAGATGATGTCCACGCCCGTCTCCGCTACTGAACGGATATTCTCGGCGGTGACATTGCCCGAAGCTTCGAGCAGAGCCGCTCCCGCCGCAATTTCGACAGCCTGTTTCATCTCGTCGCAGCTCATATTGTCGAGCATGATTATCTCGACCTTGTTGGCGAGCGCCTCGCGGAGCTCGTCGAGCGTGCGCACCTCGACCTCGATCTTCACCGTGTGACCTATCTTCTCGCGCAGAGCCGTCACAGCCGCGGTTATACCGCCGTAAGCGTCGATGTGGTTGTCCTTGAGCATAGCCGCGTCTGAGAGGTTGAAGCGGTGGTTCTTT
Organism: uncultured Ruminococcus sp.; assembly: GCA_946183385.1. Taxonomy (GTDB): domain Bacteria; phylum Bacillota; class Clostridia; order Oscillospirales; family Ruminococcaceae; genus Ruminococcus. The sequence goes on along the minus strand of CAMHBN010000041.1, from coordinate 2,012 downwards.
CCGCCGCCGACCGTCACCGCGTACTTCTGCAATGCGCGCAGTCCCGGGAGGGTCTTTCTTGTGTCGGTGACTGCGGCTTTTGTGCCTGCAACGAGCTCCACGCACTTGTTTGTCGCGGTAGCTATGCCCGACATATGCTGGAGCAGGTTCAGCGCCGTTCTCTCGCCCTTGAGGAGGGTGAGGGTGCTGCCCTCGAGCTCGGCGATGATGTCGCCCTTGTTCACCTTTGTGCCGTCCTGTAAGAGTATGCGGAAGTCAACGTCTCCGCCCGCGAGGTCGAACACTCTCTTTGCGACCTCGATGCCGCACACAACTCCGCTGTCCTTGGCGACGTAGTACGCGGAGCTCCTGTGCTCTGGCGGGATGAGGTTGTCAGCTGCGGCGTCGATGTAGTTGATGTCCTCCATCAGAGCCGTTGTGATGATATTGTCGATGTAGCACTGTAATAATTTCATAGCAGTTACCTTTCTTTATACGTGTAGGGGCGAGTTCCGCTCGCCCGCGAAGAACTGAAATATTGGCGGGCGCACGGAATGTGCCCCCCTACATTCTTCACATTTATGTTAGTACGAATACTTGGAATCTATGCAGAGGTACTCCTCCAGCGTCAGACCCGAATCGTAGACGAGCTTTGCGTCCTCCTCGCCGAGGTAGCGGACGTGCCATGCCTCGTACTTATAGCCTGTGATGTCGTCCTTGCCCTTGGGGTAGCGTATGATGAAGCCGTACTTGTAGCAGTTCTCCGCGAGCCATTTTGCCTCGGGGGTAGTGTTGAAATAATCGCTTGCGTAGTTGATGTCCGCGGCGAGACCCGTCTGGTGCTCGGAGTGTCCGGGGCGCGCGGAGTAGGTGTCGGCCTTGGCTTTGCCGTCGCGTGCAACGTAATTGTTATAGAGCTGCGACTGGTAGCTGTACGAGCGGTAGCCCGAGCAAATCGAGAGGCTTCTGCCGTCAGCCTTCGCGGCAGCCTGCATTTTCGCGAAAGCCGTGTTGAACTCGGCTGTCAGCCCGCCCGGAGCGTAGGTCGAGGGCAGTGCGTAGGTCTTGTTCGCGATGAGTATGCCGTTGACGTAGGTTATGCCGTCCTTGACGGTTATTTCGCGGCGCGTGAAGTTCTCGGCCGTGCCGTCGTTCCATTTCAGCGTGAAGTGGTTCTTGTCCATGCGCGAGAAATCCCCCGTCTTAGCCGTGCCGTCGGAGCTGATGAACTGTGCCTTTGTCCCCATCGGGAGCACGGAGATCTCCTCGTCGCCGCAGGTACCCGAGTAGCTTCCGAGCTTGTAGGTATTGCCTGCGTCGGAGACATATTCGCCCTTGAGAAACGGACCCTTATCGAAGGGGACGTCGCTTTTATAGGTAAACAGCTCGGGCTCCGAGCCGCTCCATTTCAGGTAGAAATGACCGGTATCGAGCCATGCTATCGTAGAGGAGAGCTCGTCTCCCGAGGGGAGCGTGAAGTCGATACCGTCGCCCCATTTGCTCATGGAGAACGCGGTCGAGGAGCTGTCGCTGATATCGGCGAAGGAGCCCTCTCTGCCCTTGTTGAACCAGAAGTAGCGGGTGCTGTCGGAGCTGCTGCCTATCCACGTGCCCTGAGGAGCGACAGTAGCGTTGCGGACGTATATCTTCCGCATCCCGAGGAGGTCGAAGGTGTCGATGACACCGTCGCCGTCGAAGTCGGCGCGTTCAGCCTGCTCTGCGGTGAGCTCTCCCGAGCCGAGAAGGTACTTGCTCATCAGCACCATGTCCTGCGAGTTTATGAGGTAGTCGCCGTTGATGTCAGCCTTCAGCACGGGCATATCATCGGACTCAGCCGCCGCAGGTGACAGCTGCACAGTCGGCAGCAGAGCCGCACCTATCACAGCGGCAGCTGCCAGTTTCAGTAATTTCATCCCTTTTGCCTTTCTTTTGGTGTTTGCTTTTATGTGTATTTACGGGCGGATAATATCCGCCCGAAACAAACGGCATTGTAATCTCGTGCGGAGATAACTCCGCAGGCAAGTAATCGTGAA
>CAMHBN010000040.1 GCA_946183385.1 uncultured Ruminococcus sp. | reverse complement strand
GGAGCAGAAGTCCGGCGGCGGACAGCTCACTGCGGGCGGCATCGAGATAGACACCCTCGGGCTGACCGTCACCATCGACGGCGAGAGGGCTGACCTCACCGCCAAGGAGTACGCTCTGCTGGTGCTGCTCGTAAAAAACAGGGGAGTGGTGCTCTCGCGCGACAGGATACTCAACGAGGTGTGGGGCTACGACAGCTTCGGCGTCGACAGGACTGTTGACTGGCAGATAAAGCTCCTGCGCGGCAAGCTCGGCGCGTACCGCGACAGCATAAAGACCATTCGAGGGGTGGGATATAAGTTTGAAGCTTAAAACAGGCTCTTTCCGCAGGAAGCTCCTCATTTACTTCGTGTTCTTCACCGCTGTGATATTCACGGTGCTGTGGCTGCTGCAGACCGTCTTCCTCCAGCGCTTCTACAACGGTATGCTCATCAGGAGCACCGTCTCGACTGCCGAAAAGATAGAAGCCCACAGCTCGGACAGCGATATCGGCGACTACATCGACGAGCTCTCCCGCGAGAACTCTATCCTCGTTTTCGTCACAGACAAGGACGGGAACGTGCTGTACAGCTCCGATGAGTACAAGAAGATGCACCGTATGCATGATGACGGCGAAAAGCCCGATATGAAGCCTGATGAGAAGCCCGATGATATGCTCGGACAGCCTCCGACCGATGAGAGGCGCGGACAGAGGATGAATGAGGGCGACTGGCATGAGAATTACCGCGAGCTGCCAATGAATTTCTGCGGACTCTTCAATAAGCTTGAGAGCTCGGAGGACGGGCAGGCGGAGCTCCGCACCGATGATATGTACATCTGCGGAAGATATATCGACTACTACGGCAGCGATGAGCAGGCTGTGCTCTGCCTCGGTACTACGCTGAATGCCGTCGGCTCGACGGTGCGTATCCTGCGGGTCCAGCTCGTGTGGGTGACGCTTCTCTCGGTCGTTATTGCGTTCGTGCTCGCGTGGTTCATGGCGAGGAACTTCTCTCGTCCGATATCACAGCTCACCGAAAAGGCGCATAAGCTCGGCGAAAACAGCGGCGATGTCAGCTACCGCGAAGGCTTCTGCTCGGAGCTCGACGAGCTCAGCGAGACGCTCGACGCCACCTCGGACAAGCTCAGACGCTCGCGCGAATTCCAGAACGAGCTCCTTGCGAACGTGTCGCACGACCTGCGCACGCCGCTCACGATGATAAAGGGCTACGCGGAGATGATACGCGACATCTCCCGCGAGGACGAGAAGCAGTGCGCCGAGGACGTGGCTGTTATCGTCGATGAGGCGGACAGGCTCACCGCGCTCGTCAATGAGATACTCGAATACTCCGAGCTCCGGATGACCGACGCCGAGCCCGTTATGAGCGACGTTGATCTCGCCGAGACGGTCAGGACGGTAGCCGATAATTTCAGCAACCTCTACTCCAAGGACGGCTTCACTTTCGAGCGCGATATCGCCGAGAATGTGCATATCCACGGCAATGCCTCGCGGCTCGGACGGGCGGTGTACAACCTGATGGACAACGCTGTGCGTCACGCGGGTGAGGATAAGTGGATAGGGGTGGTGCTCCGTGCCGAGGGCGGCAGGGCTGTCATCGAGGTCTCCGACCACGGTGAGGGTATTGCTCCCGAGGAGCTCGAAAGGATATGGGACAAATACTACACCAAGCGTCAGCGCGAGGGTAAGGGCGTTTCGGGACTCGGACTTGCCATCGTCAGGCAGACGGTGACCCTCCACCGCGGCGAGTGCTCCGCCGAATCCGAGGCTGGAAAGGGAAGCACCTTCCGCATTGTGCTGAATATGGCGTAAAATGCTGTGTAATTGCGGGCGAACAATGTTCGCCCCTACAAGTACGATTGAGATCAGCAGAAATGTAGGGGCGCACATCGTGCGCCCGTGCTGTTGAATTATGCGGATAAAAAGACCTGTTATCGCGGCAGGTCTTTTTTCTTGCCTTTTGTCGCGTTATGTGTTATTATAGAGATACAGTATTTTCGGAGGTAGGATATGAAAATTGTGAGGTTATTCGCTGCGGTCGCAGCTGTGATAGTTATGCTGATGTGCGTGCCGCTCGGAGCCTTCGCTGCTTCGGGAGCGCATTTCACGCTCACTGAGGTCGAGGGCGACGGCAGCACTGTCACCCTCGGCGGGCAGAAGTGGTTCAGGGTGATGAACTTCGACGACGACAAGGACTACATCATCACCGTGAAGGACGGCGGCACGGAAAAGGTACTGACGGTCGCGGACAACGAGAAAAACAGCTGTATCTGGCACTACTACAGGCAGACTATGGTCGCGAGCACCACGCCGCGATTCACCTCGCTCACGTCGGGAGGCTATTACCTCGTGTTCAGCGGCGATAAGCTCCGCACTGCGTACACGCGCTCTGTCAGCGGTGACCTCGTGTGGGAGCACGTCGGCTCGGCTCTGCGATATAACGAGGGCGGGAAGTTCTCGTACCTGAGATATGACGCGGGCAGCGACGAGCCGCTTTCGGCGACCGCGGAGCTCTCCGATGCGGCAGAGGTGAACATCTACACGAGCGGCGAGCAGCTCGAGCGGTGTATCGTCAGCCAGCCGCACGCCGAGAGCTACGTCATCGAGGGGAGCGGCTATCCCGCGCCTGTGTTTACGGTCGGGCTCGCGGACGTCGCGGCCGACAGCGTCAGCTGGTACGTGGACGGCGAGAAGCAGGACTGCGACGAGCTCAGCTTCACGGCTGATAAGCTCACGGGCAGGAGCGCGGGCGTCCATCGCGTGAGCTGTATCGTCGAGGCGCACGACAGCAACGGTATCCGCTACCGCGAGTGCTCCGAGGACGCGGTGTTCGTCATCGCGAAGGGCGTTGTTCCCGATTCGGTGATAACGTTCTCGGATATCCATGAGGAGTACACCCGTATCGGCGACGCGATAGCCTGCGTTATCGAGCGCACGGGCGGCTATATACCGTCGCTTGTGATATGCACGGGCGACTTCGTGAACGGTCCGAAGACGGAGGCTGACGCTATGCTCGGCAGATACTACCCGCGCATTGTCGCGGAGCTCGGCGGGCTCGATGCGGTGTTTGTCTCGGGCAACCACGATTCGGGCGAGGCGGCTTCTGCGATGTCTGCCGCAGCAGGACTCGGGGCAGGGGAGAATCCTCCCGCGGGCGGGCTCATATTCAACGGGAAGTCCGCGAAAAACGGCAAGAACAGCCGCTTTGCCAAGGGCGTTATCGTGTACGGGCTCAATCAGGAGGCGGTGATGGTCGGGAAGGAAGTCTCGACCGCTTACACATACGAGAATGTGCTCGGCGACATCGAGGACTTCCTGAGCAAAACTGCCGCCGATTACCGCGGCGAGCTCGTTATCATCTCCGCGCATACGGGACTGCATACCCTCGGCGTACAGCCCGATTCCGTGAACAAAAACGGCTATCAGCTGAGCAGCTGGATAGGCGAGAATCAGTACAACATCGACCAATCGTATGAGCTTGCGGCGCTGATAAACCGCTATGCCGAGCAGTACGGTATGGACATAATGTACCTCTTCGGGCACGACCACTCGCGCTCGGAGACGGAGCTCATCATGACGGACGGCGATGAGCTCATCAGCACCGAGAGCTACGCCGATTTGTCCACGGGCAGTCAGCCGCTCCGCTTCACTTACGCTCATTCGGGCTACCTTTCGACCGAGATAGGCTGTGCGGATTCGAGCTTCAGCTTCATCTGCAGGGACGGCGACGGCTTCGCGTATGACCTTATCCGCACCTACGACAGCCGCACACGCCATACCGATATCGCGGCGAGATATGTCCCCGCGGAGACTACGGCGGCGACCTCTGCCATGATGACTTCCGTGACTGCAACGGCGGCAGTCACCTCTGCCAAGACCGAGAATCCCGAAACAGGCGATGATATGAGCGTGGTGCTGATAATGCTCCCCGCCGTGATACTGCTCTTCAGCAGCCGCAGAAAAAAGTAATTCAAAAAATTTTTTGAAAAGTGCTTGACAAATCTGAATCGGCGTGATATAATCCAAACATAAGCTGTGAGGAAGACAAGCAGAGTGTTGCCAATGTCTGCAGAGAGCCGACGGTCGGTGTGAGTCGGTGATAAGCAATGCGATGTATCCCTTCTGAGCCGGAATGCCGAAAGCTTCAGTAAGCGTTCCCGTGAGTCTGCGTTAATGAATAGGGCTTGTCGGAGTCTGAAGTGGTGTTACGCAATAGCGGCACAATTTGAGTGGTACCGCGGGTTATCGTTAATGATGCTCGTCTCAAAGTTTTTCTTTGAGACGGGCTTTTTTATTTTTCGGGTATGCGGTTTTGGACGGTTGCGGCGTTCGCAATTAAGCAAACGCCCGGTACCTGACGACCGCCTGAAATACCCAATTTTATCAAAAAGGAGAGATAGTTATGAGCGAAGTCACATTGCAGAATGCAGAAGTAAGGATCAGGGAGGTCGCTGAGCGAATCGCTCGCCTGCGTGAGGACCTCGGCATTTCCGTGGAGGAAATGGCAGAAATAACAGACAATACCGTTGACGATTACAGGAAGCTCGAAGCTGGCGAGCTCGATTTCAGCTTCACGTTCATCTATAAATGCGCGAATAAATTCAATGTCGAGATAACCGACCTGATGGAGGGTGCAAGCCCCGAGCTCAGCGGCTATACCGTTACAAGAAAGGGCGAGGGTGTGCCTATCGTGCGCAGAAAGGGCTTCGCCTACAACCGCCTCGCGTCCAAGTTCAAGAACAAGACCGTCGAGCCCTTCCATGTCGTTATCCCGTACTCAGAGGAGGCTCTCTCCGAGCCGCTCCATATGGCGAGCCACGCGGGTCAGGAAATGGATATCGTCCTCAAAGGCACGCTGAGAATGACTGTCGGCTCGCATACGGAGATCCTCCACGAGGGCGACTCTATCTACTACGACAGCTCTATGCCGCACGACGAGGTCGCGCTCGGCGGCGAGGACTGCGAGATCTACGCCTTCGTTATGGCTCCGCACGGCACGACGGGTATGGCTGAGTACCGCGAGCACGTCGCAGAGCACCACCTCACGAATGTGGACAAGGCGGGTCTGCTCCACCCTGTTGCCGAGAAGTTTGTGAAGTGCGAGACTAACGAGGAGGGCGTTCTCAGCGCCGTCAGCTTCGAGAATCAGGACAAGTTCAATTTCGCCTACGACATCGTTGACGCGATGGCAGAGAAGTGTCCCGACAAGACCGCGATGATATACGTAGATGTTGACCACAATGAGCGCCGCTTCACCTTCAAGGACATCAAGCGCTAGTCCTGCCAGACCGCGAATTACTTCAAGTCGCTCGGTATCAAAAAAGGCGACCGCGTTATGCTCATCCTCAAGCGCCACTACCAGTTCTGGTTCTCGATAATTGCGCTCCACCGCATCGGAGCTCTCGTTATCCCTGCGTCGAATATGCTCAAGGAGCACGACCTCGAATACCGCTTCAACTCCGCCGAGGTGTCCGCTATCGTGTGCACGGCTGACGGCGAGGTCGCTGACGAGGTCGATAAGGCTTGCGCCGTTTCTCCGTCGATGAAGACGAAGATCCTCGTCAACGGTCAGCGCGAGGGCTGGCATGACTTCAACGCCGAGCTCTCCGCGTACAGCACCCACTTCGAGCGCACGGCTGAGACTCCCTGCGGCACCGACCCGATGCTCATCTTCTTCAGCTCCGGCACGTCGGGTAACCCCAAGCTCGTGCTCCACAGCTATCAGTACCCGCTCGGTCACTACGTGACAGCCCGCTACTGGCAGAACGCTGACCCGAACGGTCTGCACTTCACCATCTCCGATACCGGCTGGGGAAAGGCACTCTGGGGCAAGCTCTACGGTCAGTGGATGTGCGAGGCGGCGGTGTTCGTTTACGACTTCGACCGCTTCCACGCCGACGATATCCTCCCCATGTTCAAGAAGTACAACGTCACATCGTTCTGCGCTCCGCCGACTATGTACCGCTTCTTCATCAAGGAGGACCTCACGAAATATGACCTCTCCTCGCTGAAATATGCCTGCATCGCGGGCGAGGCTCTCAACCCCGAGGTGTTCTACCAGTTCCTGAAAGCAACGGGTATCAAGCTCATGGAGGGCTTCGGTCAGACCGAGACGACCCTCTCTATCGCAAACGTTGTCGGTATGGAGCCCAAGCCCGGCAGTATGGGCAAGCCCAATCCGCAGTACGACGTGCAGGTGCTCCTGCCTGACGGTACTCCCGCAGGTGTCGGCGAGACAGGCGAGATCTGCATAAAGCTTAAAGATGAGGGCGTGCCCGGACTTGCGCTCTGCTACTACGGCGACGAGGAAAATACCGCCGAGACATGGCGCGACGGCTACTACCACACGGGCGATACCGCGTGGGTGGACGAGGACGGCTACTTCTGGTACGTCGGACGTGTCGATGACGTCATCAAGTCCTCGGGCTACCGTATTGGACCGTTCGAGATTGAGAGCGTGCTCATGGAGCTCCCCTACGTGCTCGAGTGCGCGGTAACAGGCGTCCCCGACGAGATACGCGGTCAGGTGGTCAAGGCGACTATCGTCCTGACTAAGGACACCGTGGGCTCGGAGGAGCTTGTAAAGGAGATCAAGGAGTACGTCAAGAACCGCACCGCTCCCTATAAGTATCCCCGCGTTGTCGAGTTCGTGCCCGAGCTCCCCAAGACCGTCGGAAGCGGTAAGATCCGCCGCGCGGCTATCCGCGAAATGGATAAGGCGAAGTATTCCAAATAATGTGAATCCCTTGCAGAGCGTCTGCAAGGGATTTTTCTTGTTGTATGCTGCTGCCAGAGCCGAGTAATCTTGCTGCAACAAAAAAGTCCTCACAGCTTGATACTGTGAGGACTCGTTTTTATTGTGTTAACCCAGGATAATTACAGCTACTGTAAATTCAGCATTGCCGTTGATCAGCCGAAACGCAACGACACCGAAACAGTGGAGACCGATACATTCAATTGTCTTGCTTTCAATGATAACGCAAAGTCAGTGAGTTTTCTCTACTCCAAAGGCGGGCAGATAAGATTTGTAGGCTCGCTCAGAAATGCTCCCGATAAGACAGCAGTTATCATCGTCGAGGAGCTGCACTTCCAAAACAAGTTTGCTGTCCAAGCGGATGTTGATGCGGAGCAACTGTTCTGAAATTGCAGGTGATCTGCTCTCAGTCAATGGTCAATAGATATAAAGCAAAGCTCTCAGAGTGATTCTGGGAGCTTTAATTTATTGAACTAAGGCGGAAAACACTTTTTGTTCAGAAAATGAAGCTATGAACTGCTGAAAAAGTATATTTTCTATTGCTTTTCTAACAATTTTGTGATATAATTTTAATAGATTGTGTAACATTTTATCAAATCTACAGTATTAGTTGGGAGTGAGTTCATGAAGCATATCAGTTTTATAGATACAGAAGTAAGCGAAGCAGATAACAAAGCATATGATTTTGGTGCAGTTAATGAAAATGATGATAAACTTCATACTGGTTCTGCTCATGAATTTCATTCATTTATTTCGGATTCGGAATACCTGTGCGGGCATAATATCATTGAACACGATACAAAGTATATTGACGTTCCCGAAAGCGCAAAACTCATTGACACATTATACCTGTCTCCGCTGATGTTCCCGAATAAGCCGTATCATGCCTTGCTTAAGGACGACAAGTTGCTTACCGATGAGCTGAACAATCCTCTCAACGATGCAGTAAAGGCAAAGGAACTGTTTTATGATGAGGTAAACGCCTTTAGGTCACTTGATGATGAATTAAAACTCATTTACTGTATGTTGCTGAGAAGCAGTCCCTATTTTTCCGCTTTCTTTGACTATCTTGATTTCTCAGCGGAAGATAATCTTGAAACCGCAATCCTTGTCAGATTTGCTGACGAGATCTGTGAAAATGCACCTCTGTCAAATATAATAACAGGCTCTCCGGTTGAGCTTGCTTACTGCCTTGCGCTTATATCTGCTACCGAGGAATATTCTCTGATACCAAGGTGGGTACAGGTGAATTATCCGAATGTTGACAGGATAATGCGCGCTCTCAGAAGTACATCATGTCACGAATGTTCATACTGTAAGGAGAGACTGAATCCAACCATATACCTCAGCAAGTATTTCGGATATCCCGGGTTCCGTAAATATAATGATGAACCGTTGCAGGAAAACGCAGTCAATGCGGCAGTGGAGCACAAATCTCTGCTTGCAATATTCCCGACAGGCGGCGGTAAGTCCCTGACCTTCCAGATACCCGCACTTATGGCAGGAGAAACGGAACGTGCACTTACTGTTGTTATATCGCCCTTGCAGTCGCTGATGAAGGATCAGGTAGACAATCTCGAAAAGCGAGGCATTGCCGAAGCTGTTACTATCAACGGTCTCCTCAGCCCTATCGAAAGAGCTGAGGCTATCGACCGTGTGGAATCGGGGATTGCTTCTATACTCTATATATCCCCCGAGTCTCTTCGTTCCGTAACGATAGAGAGGCTGTTTTTGTCACGCCGTATCGACCGTTTTGTTATCGACGAAGCTCACTGTTTCTCCGCATGGGGACAGGATTTCCGTGTGGATTACCTCTACATAGGCGACTTTATCCGTGAATTGCAGGAGAAAAAAGGTAACGGCTGCAAGATACCCGTATCCTGTTTTACGGCTACTGCAAAACAGAAAGTTATCAGCGATATAAAAGAATACTTCAAGAACAAGCTGGACATAGATCTGGAACTTTTCGCTACAAATGCGTCCCGTACTAATCTTAGGTATGAAGTGCTGTTCAGGGAAACAGACGAAGAAAAATATGAAATGCTGCGTACACTTATCGAGCAGAAGAACTGTCCGACCATAGTTTATGTTTCGAGAACCAAGCGTACCATAATGCTTGCCGAAAAGCTTACAAATGACGGCTTCAAGGCCAGACCCTTCAACGGAAAAATGGACAGCAGTGAAAAACAGGAAAATCAGGAAGCATTCATTAATGATGAGGTGCAGATAATTGTTGCAACCTCGGCTTTTGGCATGGGCGTTGATAAATCCAACGTCAAGCTTGTTATACACTATGATATATCCGATTCCCTTGAAAACTATGTACAGGAAGCCGGACGTGCAGGTCGTGATCAGTCCTTGCAGGCAGAATGCTATGTATTGTTCAACGATGGCGATCTGGACAAGCATTTCATTCTGCTCAATCAGACTAAGCTGAGTATCAGTGAGATACAGCAGGTATGGAAAGCAATAAAAGACCTTACCCGTATCCGTCCCGAGGTATGCTGTTCGCCTCTTGAAGTCGCAAGACAGGCTGGTTGGGATGACAGCGTTGCTGATATCGAAACAAGAGTAAAAACAGCGATACAAGCCCTTGAAAATGCAGGCTATATAAAACGTGGCAAGAATGCTCCCCGTGTATACGCCGACGGAATACTTGTAAGATCCATGATAGAAGCAGCTGAACGTATAGATAGTTCTTCCAGATTTGAGAACGACGAGCAAAGGGTTATCGCAAAGCGTATTATAAAATCTCTTATTTCAAGCAAGAGTATTTCAAAAGCAGGTAATGCTGAAGCGGAATCAAAAGTTGACTACATTGCAGACAGGCTTGGTATTGATAAAACAGATGTTATTAATTCTGTACAGCAAATGAGAGAAGTAGGTATTCTTGCGGATTCAAAAGATCAGAAAGCATATATCCAAAAGACTGATACAGTAAACAAGTCTATGCTGGTTCTGCATCGTTTTCAGGCACTTGAAACATTCTTGCTTGATTATATTGACGCAGACAAGTTCTGTACGAATTACAAGGAGCTGAATGAAGCTGCACTCGACAGCGGAGTTAAAACAAGCTCTGTCAATTCTATAAAAACTCTTTTCTATTACTGGACTATACGCAGCTATATCCAAAAGGAACAGGATCAGGCTACCAATAGGGTTGTCATCGTTCCAAAGCTGAGTATGGAGCGTATAAAGGCAAGACGTCAGAACAGTTACAGCATTGCAGAATTTATCATAAACTATCTTTTTCAGATCAGCAGTGAAGATATAAATGACAAGGAAGAAGTTCTTGTGGGCTTTTCAGTTCTTGAACTTCTTAACGCATATCGTGAACAATCACTTATTGATATAAGCGGAAAAGATATTGAAGAAGCTTTACTTTTCCTTTCAAAGATAGGTGCATTGAAGCTCGAAGGCGGATTCCTTGTACTGTACAGCGGAATGCGGATACAAAGGCTGGAACTTGACAACAGGATAAAGTATAAGCAGGAGGACTACAAACAGCTGAACGAATTCTATCAGCAGAAGATACAGCAGATACATATAGTCGGTGAATATGCAAATATGATGGTGCGTGATTATAATGAAGCGCTGCAATTCGTAAATGACTATTTCCAGATGGACTATAAAAAATTTCTGTCGCAGTATTTCTCAGGAGAACGTGCTGCCGAGATCGAACGCAATATCACGCCAGAGAAATACAGACAGCTCTTTAATACACTTTCGGAAAGACAGCTTGAGATCATAAATGATGACAGTTCAAAATACATCGTTGTATCCGCAGGCCCCGGAAGCGGAAAGACAAGAGTGCTCGTACATAAGCTGGCATCACTGCTTCTGCTTGAAGACGTGAAGCATGAACAGCTTCTTATGCTGACATTTTCAAGAGCTGCTGCAATTGAGTTCAAGCAGAGACTTCGTGAGCTTATCGGAAATGCTGCAAACTTCATAGAAATAAAAACATTCCATTCCTATTGCTTTGATCTGCTCGGAAAGATCGGTAATATAGATGAATCGGAAAATGTTGTAAAAGATGCAGTTCAGCTTCTCTGCGGAGATGATATTGATGCAAGCAGAACAACAAAGTCGGTGCTTGTTATTGACGAAGCTCAGGATATGGATTTCTACGAATATCAGCTTGTATATGTACTGATGTCACGCAACGAAGATATGCGTGTTATCGCTGTCGGCGATGATGACCAGAATATATATCAGTTCCGTGGTTCTGATTCAAAATACCTGAGATCATTCATCACAGAGCATAACGCAAAACAGTATTCTCTTATCGACAATTACAGAAGCTGTCAGAGCATCGTATCATTTGCAAATCAGTTTGTAAAGACCATTTCCGAGAGAATGAAAACTGAGGATATCGCCGCAGTCAAAGAAAGCGAAGGACGGGTCAAGCTGATAAAGCACAGCGGTGCTAACATGGAAACAGCGTTGGTGGATGATGTTATCACTGTTAATGCTAAAGGAACTACCTGTATATTGACTGATACCAATCGTGAAGCGCTGCTCGTTCTTGGAGTATTAAAGCAGAAGAGTATCCCTGCAAAGCTCATACAATCCATTGACGGTTTTGATATGTATGATATAGCCGAGATACGCTATTTTCTTAAAAAGCTGAATACTGACAACACTTCTCCTGTTATCAGTAATGAGCAGTGG